>JANOKK010000849.1:0-3633 GCA_031419255.1 Betaproteobacteria bacterium | reverse complement strand
GGCGGCAAAGTCGCCGCGCTGGACATTCAATGCAACGGCATTGATGGTCGCCTGATCGGCCTGGTCAGTGAAACGCGACACGCGACCGGAGTTATCGCTTGGCGGGAGTTTCGATGTACTCGAATACCTTGACCACGCGCGCAACCCCGCTGGTGGTGCGCGCCGCTTCAGCGGCTGCGTCACCTTCCGCGCGCGTAACCAGTCCCATCAGGAAAACGGTGCCGGATTCTGTGACGACTTTGATATGGTTGGCGGCGAATGCCTTGTTGCCAATGAGCCGAAACTTCACGCTCGCGGTGGTGATCGTGTCACTGCTGCGCGCGGTATAGGCCGCATTGCCGGCGACAACGACTTCATTGGTGACGGTTTTCACACTGGGAATTTTCGCCATCGTGTCGCCGATGTCTTTTTTCATCTGCTCGGTCGGCGCTTCGCCGGTGATCAACACTTGCAGATTGAAACTGGTGAAATTCACGTGAGCATCCTTGAAGTTCTCGACCTGACGCAGTCGTGCCTTGACTTCGATATTCTCATCTTCGACGTAAATGCCGAATGGACGGCGATCATCAATGGCAAGCGCGGTCGCGCCGATGCCGGTCGCGGCCAGTGTGAAGCAGCCTTGAAGCAATAGCATCGATGACGCGACGAGGATCATAAAAGCAAATTTGACGGGTGAGCGCATTAGATTTCTCCGAACATTAAATTGTCGATGGCATCGCAAAGGCAATGCAAAATCAAAAGATGGGTTTCCTGGATGCGAGTGGTGGCGGAAGCGTCCACGTTGAGCAGCAAATCATCCGCACGCAACATCGCCGCCATGGCGCCGCCGCCACGGCCGGTCATACCGACAATGCGCATGTCTTTCTTGTGCGCGGCGTCGATGGCAGCAACAACGTTTTTGGAATTTCCGCTGGTGGAAATGGCGAACAGGATGTCGCCGGGTTTGCCGAGCGCGCGTACTTGCTTGGAAAAAATTTCGTCGAACGAGTAATCGTTAGCGACTGCGGTGAGGATCGATGAATCGGTGGTGAGCGCAATCGCGGCCAATTCCGCGCGTTCGCGCTCGAATCGCCCGACCAGCTCCGCCGCGAAATGCTGCGAATCGCCCGCCGAGCCGCCGTTGCCGCAGGACAGGATCTTGCCGCCGTTCTTGAGGCAATCGACCATCGCGTGCGAGGCGGCGGCGATGCGCGGTGTCAGCGCAGCCCCAACGCGTTGCTTGGTTTCAATGCTGTCCCGAAAATTGCGGGCGATTTTGTCTTCAATATTTATCATGCGGAAATTTTACGCCTCAAACGCGTTGGGTAGCCATTCGACATCTTTCGCATTCAATGAGTTCAACAGCACGGCATCGAACCGGCAGGGGGGAAGTTGTTTCATGCCAGCCAGATAGTGCTGCGCCGCCGCGACTATGCGCGCTTGCTTGACCGGTGTGATGCTGGCTGCCGGGCCACCGAAATCATTGCCCTTGTGCGTGCGGCGCAGGCGAACCTCGACGAATACCAGCGTCTCGCGCGCTTGCATGACGAGATCGATCTCGCCGAATCGGCAGCGATAATTGCGCGCAATCAATATCAGCCCGCGCTTGATCAAAAAAAGTTCCGCGATCCGCTCCGCGGTGTCGCCGGTTTCTTTGGTGGTGAAGCGCCCGGCGAGTTTCATTCGCCCGGCTTGAACAATGCCGGCCGGCCATCTCGCATTTCACCCGCCGCGAGCATCCTCACGAACTGATGGCCTTCCAGCGTGATGCGCCCGGTGACGCCGTCGAGCGCGGGAGGGCTTTTTGATTTTTCGGCCCGTGGATCGCGTTGCACCAGTTGTGCAAGCCGCCACGCGTCGATGCCGAGCGCATACAATCGTTCATAGTCGATCGGCAAAGGCTCGCTCGGCTTGGAGTACGCCATCACTGCCGGATGATCGGGTTGCACGAACCACGGCATTTCCATGAACCGCACATTCTCCAGATCGAGATTTTCGACCGCGTCGGCGCGCGGATCGATCGTCATCGAGGTCGCAAACACGGGCATGCCGGGCGGCAGATAGGGGCGCGCAAAGCGGGCGATTTTGATATCGGCCGCGAGAAACACCACGTCCGCCGTCGCTTTCTCCATCGCACTGGCGACTCGCGTGCCATCGGTGGTATCGATGTTGACGGCGAACCGCAACGCGATCTCGCCGCCAAGTCGGATCCATTCTTTTTCAAAACTTTCCTGCACGCGCCGGGCAAGCGGCGTACCGGCGGTGACCACGGCGACGCGCCTCAAGCCATCGTTGGCGGCGGCACGCGCGGCGAGGCGCGCTTCCCAATCCAAGTTCAATGAGACATAGAAAAATCGCTCTGGCAGATCCGCTTCGGTTGCGTTGGCCCCCGCATTGGCCGTTGGATTGGTGGGCGCGTTTAATGCGAGGCTCGGCACCAGGCCAGATTCTCTCACCATGATGGTTGCGCCATCGCGCGTCACGCCACCGATGATCGCGGTGGCACCGTCATTGGTGGCCTTGCGGTATTGCGTCGTCAGCGAAACCGTATCGTCATCAGCCGAGTAGATGCGCCAGACAGGCGCATTTTTTCCATCGGCGTTGGCACCGGCGATGAATCCTTGCTTGACCGCATCTGCGACCCTGCCGAAGGTTTTCGAGGTGAGCGGCAGGATCAGCGCGATATGCGGAATTTTTTCGACAGGCTTGATCGCTTTCGCGTCCCTCGCCTCTTTCGATTCCTCCTTGGCGGAAGGCGTTGCGTTCGCGTTGATGGCGTCGTCTGAGCGTTTCTCGCTGACTGCCAACGGGGCTGACAGCGAGGTCGTGGTGTTAGGCAACGCAAGCGGCGCGCTTGCGGGATTCACGCCTTGCGCCGACAATGCGGTGGCGACGGTGATCGACAACGATGCAGTCGCAGCCAATCGAAGATTATTGAACATCGCAGACACCATTGCAGCCTGTCGGATTTAAGGAATCAAAGCGAAAAATGAACTGGGCGAGGGCAGATTTTGACGATTTTCAAGCCAATGGTTGTTCCATTGGCGCAGAAAAGCGGCGGAATCTGCACCGGCCAGCTCATTTTGCAGCCGATTGCCCTTAAGTCCGACAGGCTGCTTGGCCCCACGGCAGGAAAATTGAATCGTGATCTCCCGGCAGGAAGAAAAATTGGAGTGTGCATTATATGTGGTCGCCACACCCATCGGTAATCTGGGCGACATCACTTTGCGCGCGCTCGAAACGTTAAAAAATGTGAACACGATCGCTGCCGAAGATACGCGCACCACACGCAATCTGTTGTCGCATTTCAGCATCAACACGCGCTTGATTGCGGTGCATGAACATAACGAACGCAATGCGGCTGCGGGCATCGTCAACTTGCTACGGCAAGGCCAGGCCGTGGCACTCGTCACCGATGCCGGCACACCGGCCGTGTCTGACCCTGGCGCGAAAGTGGTCGCGGCGGTACATGCGGCCGGATTGAAGGTAATCCCGATTCCTGGCGCGTCAGCGTTGATCGCGGCAATTTCCGCGAGCGGCGAAGGCGAGTATGGCTTCGCGTTTTACGGCTTTCTGCCTGCATCGGTGGGTGAGCGCAAACGAGCATTGGCCGCGTTGAAAACATCGACCGAAACATTGGTCTTCTACGAGTCG
>JANOKK010000848.1:0-3648 GCA_031419255.1 Betaproteobacteria bacterium | reverse complement strand
CGTGTGGTGCCGCGGCAACGCCACACCGAAAGAAATTATCGACGTCATTCGCGGCATCGACGGCATCGAATCGGTGATGGACAAGGAGACCGTTTGCAAGACTTTCGACATGCCGCCGGATCGCGAAGGCGATGTCGCGGTCATTTCACGTCAGGATGTGTGCATCGGTGCCTCGCAGTCCGATCACGATTTGGCCGGCCTGAAAGGGCATCGCCTGCGTACCCACGGTGGTACATCGGAGGCCAAGGTGCCGTTCATCTTGAATCGACCGTTGAATGATGAATACAAACTCAAGGCCGGTGTGACGACCTTGAAGAGCTACCAGATTTTCGATTTCGCGATCAACGGGACGTCGTAATGGATGCGACTCCGGCACGACAGGGAACGATCGCCGTCTACGACGCGCCGAACCAGCCGTTTGAATTGCGGCTGTTTCCGGTGCGCGATCCGAAACCGGGCGAAGTTCTGGTCAAAGTGCGCATGTGTACGATTTGCCGTTCCGACATTCACTCCTATCTGGGCCATCGCCCCAACCCGACACCCGGCGTACTGGGCCACGAGATCATCGGCAATATTGTGCAACTCGGTGACGGTGTGACGCACGACATGCGTGGCGATACGCTATCAATGGGCGATCGCATCACCTGGAGCGAGTACTTCATTCCCGGCAACAACTACTACACCGAGGTGCTCGATTTACCGCAGAAATCACCCGGGGTGGATAAGTACGGTCACATGTCTGTCACCACGGAGCCCTATCATCATGGCGGCTTCGGCCAATATTGCTACATTCTGCCGCGCTCATGGATTTTGCGTTTACCCGATGAACTCTCCGATGAAGAGGCAACACCCGTCAACTGCGGCGTCGCGACGGTGATTTGTGCGACCGAGCAGGCCGAAATCCGCATGGGCGATGCCGTCGTCGTGCAGGGTCTGGGGCTATTAGGACTGTATGCGTCCGCGATTGCCAAAGCGCGCGGCGCGCGTCTCGTGATTGGTCTGGACAACGTCGCCACACGGCGTGATCTGGGACTACGCTTTGGCTGCGACCATGCGTTCGATCCCTCGTCGATGACAGAAATTGAACTGACCAAGAAAGTCCGTGCACTTTGCAAACCGGAAGGTGCCGATGCCGTCATCGAAGTCTGCGGCTATCCCGAGGTCATCCCTTCGGGAATTCAAATGCTGCGCACCGGCGGTCGGTATGTGCTGGCCGGCGTGGTCAATCCTGAATCGTTTGTTCGCATCGACGTCAATCAGATCTTGCGCAAACTGATTACGCTGCGCGGCGTGCACAACTACCATCCGCGCCACTTGATCGAGGCGCTGGATTTCGTCACTGTCAATCGCAATCGATTTCCATTCAAGGAACTGGTCGATGGCAAGTATTCGCTCGATCAAGTCGGACAGGCAATGAGCGACGCCGCCAATCGAACGGTGTTGCGTGCCGCCATCATGCCTAATTGATCTTCATTTTTCGAGGTGCCGCAGAGTACCGTGGTTTTTTCCGTCTTTTCACACTATCAGGAGGTAATGATGCAGATGCATATCCTAAGGCGTGTCAGTTTGGCCACGGTATTTTGTGCGGCAATCGGGTTTATCGCGCCCGCGTTCGCGCAGCAATGCGAAGACCCGAAAGTGCTCAAGTTTTCGCTCGTTCCCACACAGGATTCCATTCGTGAATTGGGTTACTACAAACCGATTCTCGATCAACTTGCGAAGAATACCGGCAAGAAAATCGAGTTCTACCTGCCGACGTCGTATTCATCGGTGATCGAAGCGTTGCTGGGCAAGTGGGTGGATGTCGCGGTGTTGGGCCCGGAAGCGTACGTCATTGCCAAAAGCAAAGACGCGACCGTTGAAGTTTTCGGCACCTACTCTCGGCTCAAGAATGGCATACAGGAGGCCGGCCCGGGCTATACCTCGGTACTGATCACCAAGAAGGGCAGCAAGTTCAACGATGTGGCGTCGCTAAAGGGCGCGGTATTGGCGCTGGTCGATCCGGCAAGCACCTCGGGCGGACTGGTTCCGGAAAAAGTTTTTCCAAAGTCCGCCAGCTTGCCACCGCTGAAAACCTATTTTTCACGGGTGGTCTTTTCCGGCGGGCATGATTTGTCGGCGATTTCGGTCGCCGAGGGCAAGGTAGACGCCGCCTTTGTCGCGAGCCATCGCTTCATGGAAACCGTGAACGCGGGTAAGGTCAAACAAGAGGAATTCAATTTTCTCTGGTATTCACCGCTGATTCCCCAGGATCCATTCGTCTATCGCAATACCCTGTGCCCGGATTTGCGCAAGAAAATCGCCGACACGTTCCTGCTGGTCGATCAAAACGAAGACGGCAGGAAATATCTGGCGAATGTGAAATCGGAAAAGGTCGTCAAGATGACCGACGCCGATTACAACATCGTACGCGACGCCACCAAATAGGGCCGTGGGATGAGTGCCGTCATGCAAGCGTCTGCGCCGAATGCGGTACTCGCGGTGCGCGATCTGCGGGTCAGCTACACCTCGGGCAAAGAAGTCCTCAAAGGCATCAGTTTCGACGTCGGACCGGAGGATTTCTTTGCCATCATCGGGCCGAGCGGCTCGGGCAAATCCACGCTGATCCGCTGCATCAACCGCTTGGTGGAGCCGACCTCGGGCGAGGTTATTTTCGATGGCCGCGATCTGCTGAAACTGAATGAAAAAGCCATGCGGCTGGAACGCCGCAATATCGGCATGATCTTTCAGGAATTCAATCTGATCGACCGTCTGAGCGTCATCGACAACGTGTTGACCGGGCGGCTCGGCTATGTCGGCAATATCCGCAGCCTGTTTCGCGCGTATTCAAAGGAAGACATCGCAAGCGCGGTTCGGCTGCTCGACCGTGTCGGCCTGATCGATCACATGGACAAGCGCGCCGATCAGTTGTCCGGCGGCCAGCGCCAGCGTGTCGGCATCGCCCGCGCTCTGATCCAGAATCCCAAGCTGCTGCTGGTGGATGAGCCGACATCGAGCCTCGACCCGAAAATCGCGCGCGAAGTGATGGCGATGATTCGCGGCATTGCGGGTGAGTTTCAGGTGCCGGTGCTGTGCAATATTCACGATGTCGATCTGGCACTTGAATACTGCACGCGCGTGATCGGTCTGCAAGCCGGCGTAAAGCGGTTTGACGGTCCACCCGCACAAATCGACAAGCATGTGCTCGCCGATATTTACGCGATGGAAGTGCTGTAAACCATGAGTGCTGTGCTCGACGGTGCCGGCTACGCCGATCGCATTGCGCAATTGATGGTCACGCGCCGGCGCGCTCGGCTGTGGCGTTATGGCCGCAACGCCGCGATCATCGCGCTCGTGGCCTGGAGCGTTGAAGCGATCGTCGTGGGTGATACCGATTGGAGTCGCATCACGCTGGCAGGCGTGGCGAAAGCGGCCTGGCGATTTATTGATTTTGACGCCTCAATCCTACTGAGCCTGTGGGAACCCGCGCTGGAAACGCTGTTGATGGCCACACTCGCGACCTTGCTGGGCATGTTCATGGCGATACCGGTCGCGTGGCTGGGGGCGAACAACATTTCGCCATTCGGACGCGTCACGTACACAATTGGCCGCGTCCTGATGACCTTGTCGCGCTCGGTACACGAGGTCGTCTGGGCGCTGGTATTCGTG
>JANOKK010000847.1:0-5637 GCA_031419255.1 Betaproteobacteria bacterium | reverse complement strand
GGTGCGGGTGGAAGAATGGATGGAGATAGATCGCTACGCGCTGGTGCTCACCGACGAGTTGCAAAAGAAAGTGTTGGCGCATTACGCGAAGTTCGAGTTCCAGCCGGCAATGCAGGCGATTCAGAATTTTTGCTCGGAAGACCTGGGCGGGTTCTACCTCGACATTCTCAAGGATCGGCTGTACACGACGAATGCGAAATCGATCCCGCGTCGCGCGGCGCAGACAGCCCTGCATCACATTCTGCAGACATTGACGCGGTTGATTGCGCCGGTGTTGTCGTTTACGGCGGAGGAAATCTGGGTTGTGGTTCGGAAGAACAACGACGACAGCGTGTTCCTGCATCAATATCATCCTCAGCCGGAATTGACAAACGCGGCTGAGCTTGTCGCGCGTTGGACAGGCATACGTGCGATTCGCGGCGAGGTGATGAAGCAAATTGAAGAAAAACGTGCGGCGGGATTGATTGGCTCCTCCTTGCAAGCGGAAATCAAAGCGACGGTCGGCATGAAAAACAAATTGTTGCTGAATTCGTTGAAGAACGATTTGCGTTTTGTGATGATCACATCTGCCGCATCCGTCAATGAGGAAACTGACGAAGGCATGAACGAGATCGTGGTGACTCCCAGCTCCCATGCGAAGTGCGAACGCTGCTGGCACTATCGCGCCGATGTCGGCTCAAACGCCGAACACCCAACGATTTGCGCGCGCTGCGTGGGCAATTTGTTCGGTACAGGCGAGACGAGAACCTATGCGTAGCGCCGATTCGAAACACGGCTGGTTGCAATGGCTCTGGATCAGCGTCGCCGTCGTCATACTCGATCAGGCGACTAAATTCGCCATCGCTGCAAACTTTCAATACGGTGAATCGAAGTACATTTTTTCCTGGTTCAATCTGGTGCTGGCCTACAACAAGGGTGCCGCGTTCAGTTTCCTTGCCGACGCGGGCGGTTGGCAGCGCGGATTTTTTATCGTATTGACGCTCGCCATTTCGACGGTGCTGATCTGGATGCTGCGCAACAATCGAGGCAATCGCATGTTGTCGATTGCGCTGGCATTGGTGATCGGTGGCGCGTTTGGTAATTTGTATGACCGTGTGGCCTACGGGCATGTGGTGGATTTCATTCAATGGCATGTCGCTGGCTATTACTGGCCCGCGTTCAACATCGCCGATTCGTGCATTTGCATTGGCGCGGGGCTGCTGATCTTCGACTCGTTTCGCACGACGGCCTCGACCCCTAAAGATGATCCCGGCGAGCGCAAGTTCAAGCAATGATCGTCACGGCAAGGTTATCCTTGGTGGCGTTGCAATTTAGAGCCGCGATCGAGTTTTACGGCAAAAACAAACCGAGGTTTTGAGAAATGGGCGAGTATCATATTGGCGTCGATGCATGGAACAAACAGCGTCTCGACAATCCGCGCGGCGCAATTGTTGAGGCAGTTTGGCATTGGAAAATAGTAGATAAACTCTAGCACTGGCGCGGTGTTCCAGACATTTATGGCCGTAAACGCCCGTCAGTATTGGAGTTTCACTTTTCATGCTGTTCTTAGGACGAATCGTATCAAGATGATTGACACTGACATTCTGCTTGCCAACCCGCGCGGTTTTTGTGCGGGCGTTGATCGCGCGATCGAGATCGTGGAGCGTGCGCTGAAACTTCGCGGCGCGCCAATTTACGTGCGCCACGAGATCGTCCACAACAAGTTTGTCGTTGATGATCTGCGCAACAAAGGCGCGATCTTTATTGAAGACCTCGCCGATGTACCGCCCGGCGCGACGCTGGTTTTCAGTGCGCATGGTGTTTCCAAAGCGGTGCGCATCGAGGCCGCCAAACGCGGATTCAGCGTGTTCGATGCGACCTGCCCTCTGGTGAAAAAAGTTCACGTCGAAGTGATGAAACGCCGCAGCGAAGGCTATGAAATCGTCATGATTGGTCACGACGGCCATCCCGAAGTCGAAGGCACGATGGGTCAATCCGAGGCGGGAATGTATTTGGTGGAAACGGCGGACGACGTCGCGAAATTGAGTATTCCTGACGACACGCGACTGACCTACGTTTCGCAAACCACACTGTCTGTCGACGATTGTCAGATCGTCATCGATGCACTGAAAAAGAAGTTTCCGCAGATCATCGGGCCGAAGCATGATGACATTTGCTATGCCACTCAGAATCGCCAGGATGCGGTCAAGTTCATGGCACCACAGGTGGACTTGGTTATCGTAGTCGGTTCGCGCACCAGCTCAAACACCAATCGCCTGCGGGAATTGGCAATTCTTCTTGGGTGCGAAACCCATCAGGTAGACAGTGCCGACGAAATTCAGCTCGCGTGGCTTATCGGCAAGAAGCGCATCGGCGTCACTTCCGGCGCATCTGCTCCGGAGGTGTTGGTGCGAGATGTCATCGGCCATTTGAAATTGCTGGGTGCGGCAAGCGTTCGCGAACTTGACGGAATCACGGAGAGCATCACCTTTCCATTGCCTTCTGGATTGAGTCGGACGAAATTGGCGGTAACGTAATAGTAATCGAATCACAGAAATAACCTGGGCCGCAATCGCGGCCCAGGTTATTTTATGGTTGCAATTAGGTGCAGCTTACTCGTCCTTTACTTCATACCAGTAAGTCCGGTAACGGGCGTCAAACGTGCTGCCACCGGGATTCTTGACGCGCGTGCCCAAAAGAATACCAGCGCCGGGTCTTAGCGTGCCGCCCCCCGCCGTGGTGGTGTCAACGACGACAAACACTGGGGAGGGTATGAAGCCGCCGCCCGTCAGCACCGTGCTGCGCTCTTCACCTTTTGGCGGTTCGCCGCTAACGTAGTTGATGAAGTACGAACGCGCATCGCCCAGGTTGTTGCACTCGTCGTCCAGATTATTGCGCGGCGTGTGTGAATTGATTGCCGTAAAGCCTGCCGCGGTGGTCGCGGTACCGACCACTTTTTCACCGGTATTTTCCAACCTTAACACCCAGCCGCGCGCGTCTGCAATCTTGCTTGCGTCGGTCGTCGCATAGTTGGTGCCGTTGGTGGCTTCGCCCGTCAGGATGTCGTAGAGCATCTTCGGCGAGCTCGTGTCCTGCGCCGGGTCCTTGATCACGGCCAGGCCGCCAAGCGCGCTGCCGTCCAATCCTACCGAGCGATCCTTGAACATGTACACGCGATTTTTTACATTGTACGCAGCGTACGTGTCCGTAGGTTTTTCACGGTCGCCGCTGCCGACGATGATGGCGTAAAACTCGCCGTTCTTGTCTTTGCCGCGCACCACGCTCGGCGCGAACAGAAACTTGCGCGCATCGATGCCGGTGCTGGCGATGGACGCGATTTGCCAAATTTTCCATTTGTTTTTGTCGGGGTCTGACACATCCACGCGCCAGACATTCCCGCCAGAATCAACCGCGTAGATCCAATCGGTGGTTCCGTCCGCGTTCGCGTCCACCGGGTAGATATCGGCAACCACGCTATTGGAAATCAGTCGATCAAGATTGCCTGCGGTATTCGCCGCACCGAATTCCCGCAGGACGTCTCCTGTCACCGCATCGACCACGTAGATGCGATTGCCGATGGTCGCCGCGACCTGGGGTTCGACGTCATCCGCAGCGGTGCTATAGCCACCGCCGAAAATCAGCACAGGATTCGCATTTCCAGGGACTTTCGCCGATGTCGGTTGCGACCACGTTTGTCCAAGATTTTCATATCCGGCATCGCATCCCGTTGAGCCCGTGGGATTGGGACAGCCCTTCTTCCACATCAGCAGCGGCGTCGACTTGTTGGTGACGTTGAACGCGTAAATATAGCGTCCACCGCGCCGCATCGTCGGATAAATGTAGGCCTTCTCAAGTATTCCGTCTTTGTTGGCGTCCTCGGTGTAAAAGCCGATGGGGCCGTCAAAGAAATAGCTGCGCGGCGTGAACGGCGCGAAGGTACCGTAGGCGGGATCCTGGGTAATCAATCGGCCGAGTTTTGGCAGGAATTCTTTTGCAACGAACGACCATATTTCCTGCCCATCGGAGGCAGCCCCGCTCTTGTTACCCGACACGGCATGAAATGCGCCATCGTTGGAGCCGTAATACACGACCACGTCGTCGGCACTGCCCGTGAAGTAATTGATAACGAGAGGGCGCGAATGCAGCACATCACCGTGAATCGATGCGCGCACATCGGTCACAATACCGTTGCCATTCTCGTCTTCAAAATTGTCTGCGCCGCGCATCCAATTGACGAGCAAATCCTTGTCAAAGGCCGCACTCGTTGCCACAATTGAACCGGTCGCCGGCGTGACGGGGCCAAGCGTGACGGTGAATGTGAATTTGTTCGCCGCCGTTACAGTAACCATCTTGGTGCCGTTGTATTCCGCTTCGTTGGCACCTGCGAGTGTGGCCGAGAACGTGCCCGTGAGGCCGTGATTGACGGAAGTTGTTGCCGTCGCCAATGCGCCGACGCGGGTAATCGAGGTCACCGCTTTGGTGGTGCCGCCGCCGTCGGCCAGGATCGTGCCGGTCGCGGGTGTCGCCGGCGTTTCTCCAACTGTGAAGCAGAAATAACGACCGGCCGGGCTGCCCGCGCCCGGGCACGCGGCACCCAGCCCAGTGATCATGAAAGTGCCGTTGTAGCCTGCCGTGTTGACACCGCTGATGATGACTGACGCACCGACCGTGAATCCGGCCGGCGTGCCGGCGCTCAATCGCACTACTGCGGTGGTGCCGCTGCGGACCAATGTCGAAATCACACCGGTGGACGCGCCGACTTTTGCCGCCGGCGAGGCCCCGAGGGTCGCGGGACTTGTCGGCCCGACGACGACAGTGTAGGAGAAGGTCGTGGCCGTCAAGAGGGTGATCGAGTAGGTTCCGTTGTATTCCGCCTGTGTGGCACCGCTGATAATGACCATTTGTCCATTGGTGTAACCGTGCGCAGCGGAGGTCGTAACGGCGGCAATCGTGCCGACCCGCGTGATGGAGATGACAGAAACCGGCGAGCCCGGCAAGGAGACGCTGATCAAGCCGGAGGCGGGGGACAGCGGGGTTTCCGCGACCGTGTAGAAGAAGGATGTCGCATTGATCAGGCCGAGCGAAAACGTGCCGTTGTAGTCCGCCGGATTGGCGCCGGTAATCACCTCGTTTTGCCCATCGACGAAACCATGCGCCGCCGCCGTCGTTGCGGTGGCCACGTTGCCAACGCGGGATAGCGATGCGACCGTCGCGGTTAATCCGCCGCCGAGCGCCGCATCGGTGATCGCCATGTTGGCGGTATCGAAATTCTCCAATGTCGAGGTACACGTCATGCAGGTGTACATTTTCCGGGCGGTTTGCGAGGTCGCGAAGGTCTGGCGCAATTTCTGCGCAGCGCCACCTTTTTCGACGAACTCACCATCGGGCAGGTCAAACGCGCCACCCGAACCATCAGGAGAGAAGCTCCAGAAACCGGTGTCTGTCGCGGGTTTGTTTGTCCAAAAACTCGCCGCATCGGGAATCACGAACCCGGTGACATCGTTCTCCACTTTCTGGTTCAACGAGTCGGCCAGGAACAAATTGTTGCTGCTGTCGAACAACAGCTTGTATTGTTTGAGATTGCCCTGCCAGCGTGGCGAACGGAACGCGTCAGGCCGGAATACGCCCATGAATACCTGGTTCAGGTAGGTGCCGCGG
>JANOKK010000846.1:0-3098 GCA_031419255.1 Betaproteobacteria bacterium | reverse complement strand
CGCCAAAACGCTTGGCGACGTCGAGTCGGTTGTCATCCAGATCGATCATGATGATCTCCGACGGCGAATAGAACTGCGCCGTGAGCAGCGCGGCCAAGCCAATCGGACCCGAACCAACGATGGCGACGGTCGATCCTACCTGGACTTTGCCGTTCAACACGCCGCACTCGAAGCCGGTGGGCAGGATGTCGCTTAGCATGACCATCGATGACCGCCAAATCCCACGACACCGCTTCAATCTCTTCACGAATCTTGTTCGCGTAGTTGTAGGAAAGAATGACGATTGCTTTCTGACCGAGCGGTGACTTGCCTTTCTTCAGGGCTTCACGCCACGTTTTGGCGTCCAGTACAACAGCGGGCAAATTGAATTTTTCTTCCAGTTCCATCGCCCATTGTTTGCGCAACGAAGCCGGACAAATGACGAGTAGGCGACGGCGGCGCTCGGACCAGTATTGGCACAGGACAATGCCTGCTTCAATTGTTTTTCCCAAACCGACTTCATCAGCGAGGAGTACGCCTTTTGACAGCGGCGACTTGAGCGCGAACAGTGCCGCCTCGATTTGATGCGGATTCAAATCAACGCTTGCGTTAAAGAGGGACTGCGACAAACGATCAACGCCATCGACCACGTTACGGCGGGTCAGCTCATGTGCGAAATATTTGGCGTGGTGGGGGGGTGATCAATTTGAATGGGTTATTGATGCTACGGTGAAATCTGACTATATTGGCAAGCCGTTAGGCGGCGCGCATTTTTTGGCTGCGTGCGTGACGCCAGCAATGTTATGGAACTCCGCCAGCCTCATAATTTATCGGTCATAGAATGCACGTTGAATTATGAGTCTTATTATTTGCGCCTGTCCATCGATCCGCAATCAATCACGCTGTAAATGCGATGCAAACAACAGAAAGACATCAGGGCCGCGCGTTGCGCCGATACATTTTCCGCAAATACGCGCACAGTGGGCGCTCGATAAAATAAGTCAGCAGTGTCGCCAGCGCGAGCGCTGAAACGATTGCGAGCGACAGCGCGATCGACGTTGGAAAACCGCGATTGTGCATTTCGGTGAGGGCGGCGTAGCCAAGATTTCGATGAATGAGGTAGAGCGAATACGAGATCGCACCCAACCAAAGCAGGACGGGCGTCACAAGAATTCGACCCCGGTCGCTTACGGCAAAAACGGCAGCGGCAAACAACGCCAGTGAAATTGCAAATGCCAACAGGCCATGCATGACCCCGATGGTTGCCAGCGAGGCCGCGATGATGAACATGCGCTGGCGGGTGTTGCCGTGCGTTCGATTCAGATACAGCATGATGCCGAGCAGAAAAAACGGTGCGAACGGGATGATGAAATAACGATTCAGGATGAATCGAATGAACTCGGGAATGTATTGGGCGAACATGGTGCCAAACCAGCAGATCGCCAGCCAGACGAGCGCGACGGCGAAAATGTTTTTGAGCCATCCCGCCCTGAACAAAATGCCAATGATCAGGTAAAACGCGAGTTCAACGGAGAGGCTCCAGTAGACCTCGTCGGCGTTGCTGAACCCGACGAACTCCTGAAACATCGTCATATTGACGAGATAGCTGCTCCACCACATGGGTTCGAGTCGAAAGACGAGGACGACACCGACGACGGCGATGGTGAGAGTGATCCAATAGATGGGGTAGAGGCGGGTGAATCGCGAAACCGCAAAATCGCGCCAGTTTTTGCTGCGCTCGGTCGTGAAATAGATCACGAAGCCGGAGATCATGAAAAACAGCCAGACCGCATATTCGCCGGTTTCGCGCGGAACATAAAAAGGCGTATCGCCAAATTTGCGCAGGCAATATGAGGTGTAGTGCGACAACACGACGTAGAACGCCGCTAAACCTCGCAGGACATCGAGTCCCTCAAAGCGTGTTGATTGTTGTGTCGTCATAACCCGGATGCGTGATTGTTGATGCCATGAGATTGGCTTGAAGGAAACTGCGCTTCCGTCCAATCTTCATATGGCGACGGCAACGTATGCCTGCTGCGACGTCGCGGCCAAAGTGTGACAGGAATCGACCCGCCAAGTTGAAAGTCTAGCACTGGCGAGGCGTTCGTGGCACAAATGCCCGGAAATGCTCGCCAAATGGCGATCTACGCAATTTGATTTTATTCATGGGTGCGCCAGGGCATATCTTGAATACGTGCTCCCTGACTGTACCGCGAGTGCCGAATTCAACTCTCAGGCAGCCTGTCCCGGCGACTTTTCCGCTACAATTCGCCAGCCGTTATTTTCGTGGGAGAGCGCTTCAGAACCCGTGAAGCCGCCGAAGGCGCATTGCCCATAATCGCTCAGGCAAAAGAACCACGAAACGTACTACGGCACTCTGGAGAGACTTGCGGATTGGCAGTTAATCGCGCAGGCGCCGAAGGGGCACGCAACCGTTATTTTTCACTGGTTGCTCAACTCTCAGGCAAAAGGACAGAGGGGCAGGCATGCCATACTCCGAATGAGTTGGCGCGCTGCGCTTCCCTTTCACTTTGCCTTCGAGAGATCACATGGCCCTGCAACGCACCCCTTTGTACGAAGCCCACGTCGCCGGCGGCGCCAAGATGGTCGATTTCGGCGGCTGGGAAATGCCGCTGCATTACGGCTCGCAAATCGACGAACACCATGCGGTACGAAAACATGCCGGCATGTTCGATGTCTCGCATATGTGTGCGGTCGATGTTTCGGGCGCAGTGCCGAAATCTTTTTTCCGGCGACTGATAGCCAACGATATTTCCAAACTTAAATCCCCAGGCAAAGCGCTGTATTCGGCGATGTTGAACACCTCCGGCGGCGTGATCGATGATCTGATCGTCTACTGGCGCGGCGGAGACAATTACCGCGTCGTGGTGAATGCGTCGACCTCGGTGAAAGATCTCGCGCACATGAATCGCATCGCGGAAACCTACGATATGGATATCACGCCGCGGCGCGACCTCGCGATGATCGCGGTGCAGGGGCCGGAGGCGCGCGAAAAAGTATTTGCAGCGCGTCCCGATTGGCGCGCGGCGGGGGAGGCCTTGGGCGTGTTTCATTCCGCCGAAATCGGTGACGTTTTCCTCGCGCGCACCGGCTACACC
>JANOKK010000845.1:0-4321 GCA_031419255.1 Betaproteobacteria bacterium | reverse complement strand
GGTCATGTGGCGAGTTTGGACAGGTCGGCGATTTTGTTCATGAGCGCGTGCAAATCAGCGAGTAGCGCTAGGCGATTTTTACGCAGCGCGACATCATCCACGTTGACCATCACGCCGTCGAAGAAGGCATCGACAGGCAATCGCAGCGGGGCCAAAGTCTTCAACGCACCGGTATAATCGCCCACGGAAAAGAACTGCTCAAATTGCGGGCGTGTTGCATTCAGCGCATCGAACAATGCGCGCTCGACCGGCTCAACAAACCGCTCGGGATCAATTGCACCAGTCGCCGCGTCAGCCTTTTTCAGGATATTGCCGATACGCTTATTCGCCGCCGCCAGGCTTTCCGCCTCCGGCAATCTTTGAAACGCGCGCACCGCCGCAAGCCGCATCGGTAACTCGCCCCAGCGCGGGCGCACCGACACCGCCGCATCGACTTCCAGCGTGGTGTAACCGAGATCGCGCAAATAGCCAATCAAGCGATCAAAAATGTACTCGACCAATTTTTCTGCAGCGCCCGGTTTAGTTGCCGTAAAAGGTGCCAGCGCCTGCGCGACCAAAGTACTGACCGTCAGTGACAAATCGCGCTCAATCAACATCCGCAGCACACCGAGCGCATGGCGGCGAAGCGCGAACGGATCTTTGTCGCCGGTCGGAATCTGATCGATCGAGAACAGCCCAGCAAGCGTGTCGAGTTTGTCCGCCAAGGCAACTGCCAGCGCGACCGGCGTGTCCGGCAACGCGTCGCCCGCGAAACGCGGCTGGTAGTGCTGTTGAATCGCATCCGCCACGATTGGCGATTCTCCATCATGCAACGCGTAGTAGCGGCCCATCGTGCCTTGCAACTCGGGAAATTCACCCACCATGTCCGTGACCAGATCGGTCTTCGCGAGCAATGCCGCACGATCCGAAAGCGCCGCGTCCGCACCCAGCGCGCCCGCAATCCATGTTGCAAGCGCACGCACCCGCGCCATGCGTTCGCCCTGCGATCCCAATTTATTGTGATAGACCACGTTGGCAAGTTTCGGCACGCGATCGACGAGCTTTGTCTTCTTGTCGGTTTCGAAAAAGAATCGCGCATCGGCCAATCGCGGTCGCACTACGCGCTGATTGCCTTCGATTACATTGCGCGGGTCATCGAGGCGCATGTTCGAGACGATCAAAAAACGACTCGACAATCCACCTTCAGAATGAAACAACGGAAAATATTTCTGATTCAGTTTCATCGTCAGTACCAGACACTCGGTCGGTACTTTCAGGAACTCCGCCTCGAATTTCCCGGTGTACACCGTAGGCATTTCCACCAGTGCGGTCACTTCATCGAGCAGCGATTCGCAATCGGCCGGCTCACCCAACGAGTCGCCCGTCTGCTCTGCATGCACGAAAAGCAGGCGCTTGATTTGGTCGCGACGCTTGTCGAAGCTCGCCATCACGCCGCCTTCCTTTTCGAGACGCGCTTCATATTCGTCGGCGTGTTTAAGCTCGATGTTTGCTGCACCCTGAAAGCGATGGCCGTGAGTGGTGTGACCCGATTTCAGTCCCAGCACGCCGACGTCCACGACGTCCGCGCCATGCAGCGCAACCAGGCCATGTGCGGGCCGCACAAATTGCACCGTGGTCACGCCATCAGCCAATTGATAACTCATCACCTTTGGTACCGGCAATGCGGCAATCGCCTCCTCGATCACGCTTTGCAATGCAGTGGCAAGCGATTGGCCTTTCGCCAATCCGCGATAGACCAATTGATCGGCCTTGCCATCACTCTCCCGCAGCAAGTCGGCGGGCGTGATGTGCGCCAGTGATTTCGCGGCGAGTTTTTTAAGCAATGCGGGAGTCGCGTTACCATCCTTGTCCAATCCGACGCTGACCGGCATGAGTTTTTCCGTAAATGCCTCGTCGGCACCGACATCTCGCACCGCAGTGATGTGCGCAGCGAGCCGGCGTGGTGTTGCGAACATCGTCGGAACCGATTCGGCCCCAAGCAATCCGCGTTTCTTCAATCCATTGAAGATGCCCATCGCAAACGCATCACCAAGTTTTTTCAATACCTTCGGCGGCAATTCCTCGGTGAACAATTCCACCAACAACGTTTCGGTGCTCATGCCGCCGCCTGCTTCAGCTGATGCAACATCGGAAACCCGAGGCGCTCACGCGATTCGTAATAGCTTTGCGCCACACTGCGCGCAAGATTTCTGATTCGCCCAATGTACGCCGCGCGCTCAGTGACCGAAATCGCGCCGCGCGCATCGAGCATGTTGAACGCATGCGCGGCCTTTAGCACTTGCTCATAAGCAGGAAGTGCCAACTGCGCCTCCATCAGGCGCTTCGCGTTCGCTTCATAGTCGGCAAAATGCCGCAACAGTGAAGCCGCATCGGCGTGTTCAAAGTTATACGTCGATTGCTCGACTTCGTTCTGGTGATAGACATCGCCGTAAGTCAACTTGCGATCAACACCATTCTCCTTCCACGTCGTCCAAACGAGGTCATAGACGTTTTCCTTGTTCTGCAAATACATCGCGAGGCGCTCAAGGCCATAGGTGATTTCGCCGGTGATCGGTTTGCACTCAATGCCGCCGACTTGCTGAAAGTAGGTGAACTGCGTGACTTCCATGCCGTTCAACCAGACCTCCCAACCGAGACCCCACGCACCAAGCGTCGGGTTTTCCCAATCATCTTCCACAAAGCGCACGTCGTTCTTCGTCAGATCCAATCCCAGCGCCGACAGTGATCCCAAATAGAGATCAAGGATATTCGGCGGCGAAGGCTTTAGAACCACTTGATATTGATAGTAGTGTTGCAGGCGATTCGGGTTCTCGCCGTAGCGGCCATCCTTCGGGCGGCGCGAGGGCTGCACATACGCCGCGCGCCACGGCTCGGGGCCGAGTGAGCGCAGGAAGGTGGCTGTGTGCGAGGTGCCCGCGCCGACCTCCATATCGTAGGGTTGCAACAAGGCACAGCCTTGGCGGTTCCAGTATTCCTGGAGCTTGAGAATGACTTCTTGAAAGGTGATCATGAAACCGGATTCGGAGTGGATTATTGACGCAAACCTCGATTTTACGTGGTTCAACCTTCATAATCGCAGGGTGAAAAACTCAATTCAATATCGTCATGTCCGCAAATCCTGAATCGCCCGCTTCCGCTTCACCGGCTTCTCCCATGCCCAACACCGAATACGCTGGCGGTGCCGCACCCGCGCCCCGGTTCGCATGGCAGACCTGCCTCGACGTGAAACACACCGATGGCCACATTTATCAACATCATTTCAACCCAGCCTTGCTCGAAGTGCTTGCGCATCCGCCGCGCACCTTGCTCGATATTGGTTGCGCCTCAGGCCTGCTGGGCCAGGCCGTCAAAGCGCGCAATCCCGGCTGCCGCACTATTGGTATCGAGCCGAACGAAGCCACCGCTAAACTCGCCGAGAAAAATCTGGATCAGGTGCTGTGCGGAAAATTTGAAGATTTCAATCTTGAAGCAGAAGGTATTGCGCCTGGCAGCGTCGATACCGTGGTTGCGGCCGATGTGCTCGAACACATGTATGACCCATGGCACGTGATGACCGGATTGAAACCGTATTTATCGAAGGACGCGCAAGTCATTCTCAGCATACCGAACACTCGCAATCTCGGCCTCATAATGGGGCTCATGGATGACGGCTTGTGGCAGTACGCGGAAAAAGGTCTGCTTGATATCACCCACATCCGCTTTTTCACGCTGAAGGAAATCGGCAATTTTCTTTCGCAAACCGGCTACCGTCTTGAGCACGTCAACTATTTCCTGGAGCCGCGCTTCGAGCAGCTCTATGCTGAAAACCAGAACAAACCGGAAATCAATATTCGCGTTGGCCGGATGGCCTTTGAGCGCTTGACGCCAAAAGAATTGGCGGAATTGTGTACCTGGCAGTTTTTTGTCCGCGCGAGACCGGTGTAGCGAATGCCACGCGCCGAAACACTCGAAAGTTTTATCGCGCTGGTCGAGGAAAACGCGCATGTCGAAGCGATCGAGATGTTCTATACGATTGACGCGACGATGCAGGAAAATCAATCGCCGCCGCGCGTCGGCCGCGACGCGCTGGTGGCAAACGAGCGGCGCGCATTGGCCAAGGCTAAGTCTGTCTCGTCACAGTGCGTGCGCCCGGTTTTTGTCAATGGCGACCATGTCGTGATTCGCTGGATTTTCGAGTTTGTCGCGCACGACGGCTCGATCGCTCGGATCGAGGAGCTCGCATATCAACGTTGGGAAAGCGAACGTATCGCTGAGGAAACATTTTTCTATGATCCGGCGCAACTCAAACCGATGCACGCGCAAACTTGATTGCCTTTGAATA
>JANOKK010000844.1:0-1249 GCA_031419255.1 Betaproteobacteria bacterium | reverse complement strand
GAGTCGGTCGAAGAACTGAGTCTCGACGCGTGGATTGCGAAACTCGAAGGCGAAAGCGAGACCCATCAACAAGAGCAAATCAAATGCAACAACTGCGGTGGCGAACAAACGCTCGCCGCGAATCTCACCGCCAGCGCCTGCACTTTTTGCGGCACGCCACTGACCTCAAAAAGCTACGCGCAGCGATTGATCAAACCGAAATCGCTGGTGCCGTTCAAGGTCACTAAATTACAGGCGCAGGACAAATGGCGCGCGTGGATCAAAGGTCTGTGGCTGGCACCGTCGGCCGTGAAGCAATACGCGCAAAGCGATGGTGGCATCAAGGGCATTTATGTGCCGTATTGGACTTTCGATGCGCAGACTTACACGCGCTACTCCGGCCAGCGCGGCGACGACCATTCTGAGAGTGTTAACTCTACCAACAGCAAAGGCGAGAGCGTCACGGAGACGCGCACGCGTACCGATTGGACAAACGTCTCCGGCAACGTTTCGTTCTTTCACGATGATGTGCTGGTGCCGGGTGGCACCAGCAGTTATAGCGGTGCGGCTGCCGCTGGCCGTGGCAGTGCCAGTGCAGCCGCGATGAAGACAGCACTGGTCAGCAATGCCGGCGCAGTCGGCAATATGATCGCCGCGCAGTTTTCCACCAGCCTGCGCACCTGGAATACCAAGGATCTGGTGCCGTATCAGGATGAATACATCACCGGTTTTCAGGCGGAAGCGTACCAAGTGGGATTGAAAGCCGCGTTTGTCACCGGTAAACAATTGATCGATGGCAAAGTCGAGCAACTGGTGCGCGCCGATATCGGCGGCGACCATCAACGCATCTCCACCATCAACACGCAGTACAGCCACCTTACGTTCAAACATATCCTGCTGCCGATGTGGGTATCGGCATACATTTATGGCGGCAAGACCTACCGCTTTGTGGTGAACGGGCAGACCGGCGAAGTGCAGGGCGAATCGCCAAAATCGGGGTGGAAGGTTTTCTTCCTGGTGTGCGGAATTCTGTTTGTGCTGTTTCTGTTTCTGGTGGTGTTTGGCGGGAAACGCTAGTGAAGTTTGTGGAAGCAGACTCTAGCACTGGAGCGGCGTTCAGAGGCAAAATGGCTGAAATACCGCACCCGTATTAGGGTTTACACTTTGGCTACTTCTATTAACCCCGTCATCCCGGCCCTCGAATGTTTTAATCGGGGGCCGGAATGACGAAAAATTGAGGTAAATAGAAATACCCCTTTGGGTCCCCCTT
>JANOKK010000843.1:0-1691 GCA_031419255.1 Betaproteobacteria bacterium | reverse complement strand
CCGACCACCAGCTGAGCTGCGGGCACGGTTTCACGCTTACGCGCGTTCAGCCGCTCCAGATGTTCCTCGGCCTGCCGCATGATCGAATCGATCATCGACATGAAGCCGACGTGCGCATCGTCTTGCAGGCAGACCACATCCAGTATGGTGTCGGAACGGGTGCCGACATCGGCGATGTTGCGTTCGTCGATGATCGCGATTGTCCCCGGCGGCAGCAGGCGCTCGGGTTGCAGTTTTTCGCAGCCGAGGCTGACGACCATTACTTCGCCGCCGAAGTTTGGATTGAGACTGATGTTGCGCAGCGTGCGAATCGGAATCTCCGCACCGGGCGCGTCGATCGCGACGCCGCAGCCGTAGGTGTGTTCGAGGCCGACCACGTCGTCGATGTTTGGAAAGCGTGGCAGCAGTTCAGCTTTGATGCGCTGCACCGCGAAATCGACCACGCCGGCAACGCACTGCACGGTGGTGGTGATGGCAAGGATGTTGCGCGTGCCCACCGAGCCATCCGCATTGCGATATCCCTCGAAGGTATAACCCGCCAGCGGCGGCAACGGCGTCGGCTTGACCGTGGCAATCGGTAAATTGTCGAGTTCGCGCGCTGCGGGCATTTTGAGCAGACGCTCGTGTACCCAACTGCCCGCAGCAATATCGCCGAGAGCGAAGCCAATGGGAATTCCATAGCGCAGCACTGGCGCGCCCGCCGCAATATCCATCAGCGCGACCTTGTGGCCTTGTGGCACGCGCTCCCGCAATTGCAATCCGGATGGCAACATCGTGCCGGCAGCAAGACCACCGTCATTGGCCACAATGGCGACGTTGTCGCGCTCGTGCATGCGGATGGTGAATGGCGGCTTTATCCCGCTGGAAGTGTGCATCGTTGAGTGCAATTATGCGGGGGGCGGAAGCTCAGTACGCGCCCGACGGCTTGACCGACTGGCCGGCGCGCATTTTCGCCATCACACCTTGCGCACCCGCCGCCATGAGACGTGCGTCGGACGCAATGGTGACGAACTGGAAACCCTTGGCGATGCGTTTCAACGCGGCTTCCGGCGTGCCGTTGTGGATACCCGCAACGACACCGTGCGCTTTGGCGCGTGCGAGGATGTGATCGATGGCCTCAACGACGGGTGGATCGACATCGTCAAAAACCGGCGCGCAACCGAGGGCGAGCGACAAGTCCGACGGTCCGATGTAGATCGCATCCAGTCCGGGGGTGGAAAGAATATCGTCAAGATTGTCGAGCGCCTTCTTGGTTTCAATCATCGCGAAGGTGACGATGGTTTCGTTTGCGTGTTTCGGATAGTCTGCGCCGCCATACAGCAATGCGCGGATCGGGCCGAAGCTGCGCGTGCCTTGCGGTGCATAGTGCGTATACGCGACCAGTTTTTCGGCGTCCTCGCGGGAGTTCACCATCGGGCAGATCACCGCATAGGCACCGGCATCGAGCGCTTTCATCAAAATGCCCGGCTCCAGCCACGGCACGCGGACGATGGGCACCGTGTTGGTCGTTGAGATCGCTTGCAACATCGGCACCATGTTCGAGTAATCGATCACACCGTGTTGCAAATCGATCACCAGCGAATCCCAGCCCTGATGCGCCATGGTCTCGGCGGAAAAGCTGTTGGGAATGCCCAGCCAGCCGTTGATGACCGCGCCGCCGGATGTCCAGATGGTGCGAAGGCGATTCTCTC
>JANOKK010000842.1:0-3927 GCA_031419255.1 Betaproteobacteria bacterium | reverse complement strand
TGCGCCGGGGGGACATTTGATGCATCGTCGCGCTGAATCAAGGCGCAAGTCCTTCTAATATGGCTACGTTCTCAAATAATCTCAAAATACCGCTTCAACTCCCAATCCGTCACGCAATCCAGCCACTGCCGCCATTCCCATTCCCGCGTCGCAGCGAAGTGATCGACGAAGGTATCGCCCAGCCAATCTCGTGCAATTTTCGATTGCTGAAAATTGCGCGTGGTTTCGATCAGCGTGCGCGGAGCGCGCGGAATATTTTCAGCACCTTGGTTTGTGCCCGTGATCGGCGGCGCGGTCAGCTTCAAGCCTTTCTCCACGCCATGCAATCCCGCCGCGATCATCGCGGCCGTCGCGAGATAAGGATTCATATCCGCTCCCGGACAGCGCGTTTCCAGCCGCGTCGCTTTCGGGCTTCCCGCGATCACGCGGAAGCTCGCGGTGCGATTGTCGAGGCCCCACGTCGGTTTCACCGGCGCCCAGAAACCATCGACCAGCCGCTTGTAACTATTGATGGTCGGCCAGAACATCGGCGCGAATTCCATCAGGCACGCGACCTGCCCGGCGAGATAGCTTTCAAACAATTTGCTCATCGAACGCGAATTCTTCGCGTCGTAAAATAAATTCTTTTTCCCGTCCGACAAACTCTGGTGAATATGCCCGCTGCAACCGGGATATTGTGCGCTCCACTTCGCCATGAAGCTCGGCATGATACCAAAGCGCGAACCAATTTCCTTTGCGCCCGTCTTGAAAAGTATTGCGCGATCGGCTGCTTCGAGCGCCTCGGAGAACATGATCGCGACTTCATACACGCCTGGGCCGGTCTCGGTATGCAAGCCTTCGATCGGTACGCCGAATTGCGGCATCTCATCCATCAGCGCGTTGAAAAATTCGCGCTTGTGATTCATCCGTAGCAGCGAATAGCCGAACATCCCTGGCGTGATCGGCTCAGGGCCGACGCCTTTTTTCGCGGCCCAGCTTTGCGGCGATTCGGCGAAATTGAACCACTCGAATTCGATGCCACACATGGGCAGCACACCGAGCTTTTCGGCGCGCTTAAGCACTTTTTTCAACGTCTGGCGCGGACACACCGGATAAGGACTGCCATCGGGATTGATAAATTCACCGAGGAAAAAATCGACGTTGCCATCCCACGGAACCTTCCGATGCGTGCTGAGATCGAGCCGCGCGGTCGCATCGGGAAAGCCGTGTTGCCAACCGGTGACTTTCGCATTGTCGTAGCAGTGGTCGGAAGAATCCCAACCAAAGACGACATCGCAAAAACCGAAGCCCCCTTCCACTGCACCGAAGAATTTATCGCGATGCAAATATTTGCCGCGCAGGATGCCGTCGATATCTGACACCGCGACCTTGACCTTGCCGACGCCGGATTTGCGGATGGAATCTAGAACTGCTTTTTGTTTTGTTGCCATGGAACCTCCGTGACGCTACTAACACTTTGCAAATCTGATTTTCGCTCCTCCCTTTTTCAAAGGGAGGCTGGGAGGGATTTTCGGTGGTCAAATTCGGACGGCGATCAACTATTCACCACCGCAAATCCCCCTCAATCCCCCTTCAAAGGGGGAAGTGCTTCGACTTTCAATTCGGGGAAAACTAGACAAGCGGCATGCCATTCGCAATCCCCATCTCACGCAACGTCGCCTCCACCGCATTCACCGCCTGCTGCATTTCATTTGGCCCAATGGCGCCGATGCAACCGACGCGAAATGTTTCCAGTTTGGTCAATTTGCCGGGATACAAAATAAAACCGCGCGCTTTTGAGGCCGCATAGAATTTCTTGAAATCGTATTTCGTGTCGCGAGGCGCGTGGAATGTGACGATGATCGGTGCCTGAATATCCGGTCGGAGGAACGGCTTGAAACCTAGCGCCGCCATGCCATCCACCAGCGTGCGGTAGTTTTGCGTGTAGCGGGCAAACCGCGCCGGCTGGCCGCCCTCTTCGATGAACTGCGTCAACGCTTCATCAAGCGCGGCAACCACATGCGTTGGCGGGGTAAATCGCCATTGCGTGGTTTTTTCCATGTAGGCGTACTGATCGTACAAATCCATCGCGAGTGAATGCGAATTGCCCGCGCAGGATTCCAGCACCATTTTGCGAATGAAAACAAATCCCATGCCCGGCACGCCTTCGAGGCATTTACCGCTGGCCGCAATCAACGCATCGAACTGGACTTTGCGCGCATCGATTTCAAGGGCCGCGTATGAACTCATCGCATCGATAATGAGTCCCTTGCCGTGGCGTTTGCAAACATCGCTCACCGCTTGCAATGGGTTCAACACGCCGGTGCCGGTTTCGCAATGGATCAATCCAACGTGGGTGATCGACGCGTCTTTTTGCAAATGCAGATCGAGTTCTTCCGCTGAAACCGGTTCATCTTCCGCGCGCTCGAGAATCGTGGTGCGCCGCCCCATCAGCATGGCAAGTTTGCCGAATCGTTTGCAATACGCACCGTTATCCAGCACCAACACATGGCCTTCGCGAGGCACCAGCGTTGCCACCGCCGCTTCAACTGAAAACGTGCCGCTGCCCTGCAAGGGAACGACCACGTGGGTATCTTTGCCGTCGATGATATCCAGCAACCGCGAACGCAACCGCGCCGTAATCGCATTAAATTCCGAATCCCATGATCCCCAGTCGCGCAGCATCGCGAGCTTGGTGCGCAGAGTGGTGGTCAACGGGCCTGGCGTCAGTAGTATTTTGTCGCGATCCATGCAAATCCTCTTCAAGTTGCCAACGCGGGCCTGCGCCATGCCTGCGTGTGTCGATCAACCAGCCAGCCTAATCCCATGAACAACACTGTCGCGACCGTCGAGGCTGCGGCTATTAACACCGCCATCGCCGCCGCCGCGCCGATTTCGCCGGCTTCATCGAGATTTAGAATTGCAATCGCGGCGACCTTGGTCTGCGGCGAATATAAAAACACCACCGCCGAAATCGTCGTCATCGCGTTGATGAAAAAGTAGCGCGAAATATCGATGAGCGCAGGCGTGCAGATCGGCAACGTCACGCGCCAGAACGTCTTGAAGAATGGCACCTTGAGCGAGGCCGATACCGACTCGAATTCGGCGTCAAGCGCTTTTAACGCGGTCACTGCAGTGAGGTGGCCGGTCGTATAGAAATGGACGATGGTACACATGACCAACAGCGTGAGCGTGTGGTACAGGCCATTGAGCGGATTGCTGATCGAATTGAAGAAGAAAATATAGCCCAAGCCCAGCACCAGACCCGGCACCGCCATCGGCAGCAGCGAGAGCAATTGCACAATCGGCCGCAGCCAATCGAGGCCGCGCGTTTTTTCGATCAAGTACGCGCCGACAAAAACGATTGCCGTGCCAATGAACGCCGTTCCTGCGGCCATCTTGAGGCTGTTTATGAACGCATCACCCACTTCACCATCAACCAAACCAAACACGTAATGCCTAAGACTCATCGATAAATCGTAAGGCCAGAATTTGACAAACGACGCATACACCGCCATGCCGATCACCGCGAACAGCCACAGTGCGACCAGCACGCAATACGCTGTCATCACCATATCGTAGACGCGGGAAGGCTTGGGCGAATACGGCACCGCGCGCGCCGTCAGCATCGATGTTTGTTTGCGCTGCACGAATCGATCGACAAAAAATGTCAGCAATGCCGGGGCCAGCAGAATCAAACCCACTACCGCGCCTCGTTGAAAATCCTGCTGGCCAATCACCAATTTAAAGACATCGGTCGCGAGCACATTGAAGTTACCGCCGATTACTTTCGGGATGCCAAAATCGGTGATGACGAGCGTGAACGTAACCATCGCCGCACTGATGATGCCGTACTTCGCACCCGGCAAGGTGATGGTGAAAAACTTGCGCGCGGCTGACGTACCCATCGCATCGGCCGCTTCATAAAGCCGCGCATCGGCGAGCGTG
>JANOKK010000841.1:0-1581 GCA_031419255.1 Betaproteobacteria bacterium | reverse complement strand
TGCTGACGCCATTCGCGACGCGTGGCGTATCGATGAGCCGGTTTGAATCGCGGCCTTCGAAAGTCGCGGTGTGGGAATACCTTTTCTTCGTCGATATCGACGGTCACCAAGCTGATGTCAATGTCGCGGCAGCATTGACGGAAGTCCGCAAGATCGCGGGCTACGTCAAGGTGCTCGGTTCGTACCCGATTGCGGTCATATAGTCATTTTTGGCCACGGATTGCACGGATCAAGGCGGATAACAGCACGCTTCCGCGTTAGTTTGTGTCTCATCCGCTCTTATCCGTGCAATCCGTGGCAGGCTCTCTAATCCTATTTCAAGATCTGAACCTCACAAACCTCGCCCCCGAATACATCCGCTCTTATCCGTGCAATCCGTGGCAGTCTTTTTTCTCCCATTGCAAAAAAATGAACCCCGCCGACCTCGCTCCCGAATACATCCGCTCCATCGCACCTTATCAGCCCGGCAAACCGATTTCCGATGTTGCGCGCGAATTGGGTTTGGCCGAAGCGGACATCATCAAACTCGCTTCCAACGAAAATCCACTTGGTCCATCGCCAAAGGCACTCGCGGCGATCAAACTGGCGCTCAGCGATTTGGCGCTATATCCCGACGGCGGCGGTTTCGCGTTGAAAGCAGTCATTTGCCGAAAGTTTGCTGTCAAACCTGAACAGATCATTCTCGGTAACGGTTCCAACGATGTACTTGAACTCGCCGCGCGCACGTTTCTGTCACCGGGTTTATCGGCCGTGTATTCGCAACATGCATTCGCCGTGTATCCACTCGCAACGCAAGCGGTAGGTGCGACCGGAATCGAAGTTGCCGCAAAGCATTTTGGCAACGATCTCGACGCAATGCTGGCCGCAATTCGTGACCACACCCGCATGCTGTTTCTCGCGAACCCCAACAATCCCACCGGTACTTTTGTAGAGGCTGGCGCGTTGCACGCGTTCCTCACGCGGGTTCCCACAAATGTGCTGGTTGTGCTCGACGAGGCGTACACCGAATACCTGGATGCGACACGCGCGTACAAAAGCATTCCATGGCTTTCTGAATTCCCCAATCTCATCGTCTCGCGCACCTTGTCGAAAGCCTACGGCCTTGCCGGACTCAGAGTGGGCTTTGGCCTGGCATCACCTGAAATCATCGCGCTGATGAACCGCGTGCGCCAGCCATTCAATGTCAATCACCTGGCGATGGTTGCTGCCGCCGCTGCGCTGGAAGACGATGAATTCATTGCCGAGAGCCGCAAAGTGAATGCCGAAGGCATCGGGTTTCTCACCGCGGCATTTGCCGAACGCAGCCTTGAGATCATTGACCCATTCGGAAATTTCATCACCTTCAAGATCGATGATGCGGCATGCGTTTATCGCGCGTTACTGAAATCTGGCGTGATCGTGCGTCCGATTGCGGGTTACGGCATGCCGGATTGGTTGCGAGTCACGATTGGCACGCGTGCGCAGAACGAGCGATTCGTTGCGGCGTTGGACCGAGTGACGAGCAAGGGCAGTTGAGTGAATTTACTTAGGGTACTCTTGAAAAACCTGTCATCCCGGCGAAGGCCGGGATCCAATTTTGTA
>JANOKK010000840.1:0-2958 GCA_031419255.1 Betaproteobacteria bacterium | reverse complement strand
GTGGACACACGCAGAAGCAGTACGGCCACAGAAGGGACTAAAGGGGACCTGTTTGACTTGCCCGAGCTACCCGATTCTAGACGGAAGAAGAAGACCACCAAGGCAGCTAAGAGCAAGACCAACCAGAAGAACAAGCGCGGTCGCAAGCCTTCCCAATCACAACCTGGGAAGACCGCAAGCCAACCGGTACTTGACGACGGGGAGACTGCAAAGGGGAGCTCCGAAAAGGGGAGTCCCGACACAATCAATTTTGAAATCGAGGCGATGCGATACATCGTCTCGGCGTTGGCCGGCACACTCTCCGCAGGATTGACGTTGTCGATGAAGCGATGACCGAATTGTTTGTGATAAGTGACTTTGCCATCGTGCATTGCCAGCACAGAAAGGCTTGCGAGCGGATGTGCGGGATCGCGCACGATGGCGTTGAGTTCGGCGTCGAGCGTTGTCATATCTGGCTGTCCAGCGGAAGGTGGCGTGCCCAATGCGCCCGCGTCGGTGTCATGCGCCATACAAATCAGTAACAAGGTAGTTGCAACGGCGATGGTCAGTTTCATGAAATTCCATGGGGAATTAATCAAAATCGGGATCGCCTTGAATGGCGAGTTTTTCAATTTGTCTGCGTGGCACGGGTGTCGTCAAGACATCGAGTATTGCCGCCGTTTCAGCATCCGGCATGCCGTCGATATTAGTGGGGCGATACTTCATCTGGAACGCACCGATCACATTGACGGTCGCTTCGTCGAGCGAACCGGTGCGCGGCGTTTCATAGCCGAATCGTTCCAAGCGTTGCTGAAACCATTCTATATCCGGCAACGCGGCTTCAAAATCCACTCGCCGCTCGGCGACGCGCGCGCCATCGGGCCATACCACCAAGCCCTCGTCGGCCAGTCGCTTCCATGGGAAGCGCGGACCCGGATCCTGTTTTCGCTGCGGAGCAATATCGCTATGGCCCAATACACGTTCAGGTTTGATGTCGTGTTCCTTGACGATTTTTTTTACCAACGCAATCACCGCATCGATTTGTGCAGGCGGATAGTCATACCAGACGCGGCCCGCCGGGCTTTCGGTGAAGCCAGGGTTGACGATTTCAATGCCGATCGACGCCGCGTTGATGTGGCCCTGGCCCTTCCACGACGAGAGACCCGCATGGTACGCACGGCGATTGTCATCGACCAATTGATAGATCTCCGGCGGATTGTCGCGCACCAGATAATGGCTGCTGACTTGCTGTTGGGTGAGCACCTTCAACGACATCGGAAAATCGATCACGGTGTAATGGATGATGAGGAACTGCGCGCGGCTATCCTGACCGATCGCGGTGAAAGTGCGATCGATGACGGGGCCAGTTGCGCATCCGCACAACAGGGTGGAAAGCAGGATCGCGAAAATGTGTTTCATGACTTGTTCCTTTGCGTCAACCTCACGGCAATGCGCGCGGCCGCGACGTGTGCGTCGCTCGTGCGCATGGTCACTTTTGTATCATGTGGCAATTCGGCGCAAAGACTCAATTCAAGGAGGGGGTGAAGCTGAAATGCCCGACCGGCCAATGCAATGGGCCGCGCGCCAAAGCGAGACACCATCGCCTGCCCAAGCCGCGCCAATTCGATGCCCGCGCGCTTTAGTATGTCTCGCGCCGCAGCATCTTTTTTCGCCGAAGCGGCCACCACCAACGCAAGCGTGCCAATGTCGCCACGCGCGCTATGATAAACAAACTCGCGCGTTCGGGGCCAATCGTCACCACCAAGTTGCGCGAACATTGCGACGGCCATAGGGGAATCGCGCCACGCGCCGGGACGCGCATCTTCATTGCGCCAGATCTGCCGCAGCGCTTCAACGGCGATCCAGTATCCACCGCCGGCATCGTCGAGAATTACGCCGTGGCCACCGGCGCGATGCAGGATTCCCCCTGCATCGATAAAAGCTGCGATGCTGCCGGTGCCGGCGTAGATCACATAGCCTTCGCCCGGCGCGAATAGATCGGCGCAGGCGATTTCGATATCGCTTTTGAGTGTGATCGCCGCAACGTCGATATTGAAAACGCCCGCAATCATTGCGCCGATATCGGCACCGCCCTCTGAAAACCCGGTCATACCTGCGCATATGCGCGTCGGCCTGCTACCGGCAGGCAAAGCCGTGGCAATTTGCATCAGTGAATCGCGAACGTATTCACTTCCCGCTGCCGTGGACATTTGCAACGCCGTCATCCCGCCGACGCGTCCCTCGCCGACAAGTCGCTCATCGGCATCCAGCAGCGCCCAGCGCGTGGCAGTGCCGCCGGCATCGATGCCTAGACCCACCGCATTCTTCAAAGCGCTCACGGCAGAACCCTCATACCATCTGAGCCGACGACTAGTGTCACGCGCGGACTCTCGTTGCCGACGCGGTCGACTGCGCTGATCACGTAACGGCGTTCACCTGCGCTGTTTTCTATTGGCAAATTCAGCGACCCTCTGACGACATCGGCATTGGCAACTGATACGACGTGAAACTGCCATTTGCCGTTGTCGCCTTCGCGTTGCCAGATCGCGTACCTCGATGGCAAACCTCCCGCGCCCGCCGAAATCGAAACGACACTTTTGCGGGTTGCATTACCCACAACCGGCGTGAGCAGCGGTGCCGGCGGCGGCGTGCCGAGCCATGGCATCGCGGGCGGAATCGCGACGCCGACATACGTCTCGCGCTTGAGTCGATCACTGACCGATTGTCGATTCTGCGATAGTGCTGCCATGCTGAAATGAACATGTCCTTGTGCGAGCGGTTCGTTGGTTGCACGCTTGCGGGTCAACGCAATCTGATTGATTATCTCTGTCGGCTCCCACGCGGCGGAATTGTCGCCGGGGTTCGCATTCGCATTGGCCGAAATTCGACTCGTGTATAGGCCAGGCCACACATGCCGATTGGCGGTATTTTGCTTTAGCCAATAGTCGAGCAACACGCCGTACGCCTGTTGCGGCGAAT
>JANOKK010000839.1:0-5629 GCA_031419255.1 Betaproteobacteria bacterium | reverse complement strand
CTTGCATTCCATCATCGGCGCATCGGTTTTCTCACGCAATTCTTTGACCATTCCTGCTGTAATGTCCGCCATTTCCGTTCCTATTCGCTATTTCGTTGTTTGCTAATTGTTTTGTTGCAGCTTAAAAAAAAGGGGCCGGAGCCCCTTTTTTCCGATTTGAAAATTATTTCGCTTCGTCTTCAGTAACTTCGACGAGTTCTTCACCCGGCTTCACCATTTCCTGAATGACCTGACTGCGGCCTTCAAGAATGGCATCGGCCACGCCGCGTGCGTAGAGGCGAATTGCACGGGTCGAATCGTCGTTGCCGGGAATCACGTAATCCACGCCATCAAGCGAGTTGTTGGTATCGACCACACCGATGATCGGCACGCCGAGTTTCTTCGCTTCGGTGACGGCAATTTTGTGGAAACCGACGTCGATGACAAAAATTGCATCGGGTACGCCGCCCATGTCCTTGATGCCGCCCATCGAGCGTTGGAGTTTTTCCATTTCGCGCGAGAACATCAGGCCTTCTTTTTTCGACAATTTTTCGAGCGAACCGTCGGCGACCATCGCTTCGAGTTCTTTCAGGCGCTTGATCGAGCCTTTGACGGTTTTATAATTGGTGAGCATGCCGCCCAACCAACGCGAATCGACGTAGGGCATGCTGGCGCGTTGCGCCTCTTCCATCACGATTTCGCGGGCCTGACGCTTGGTGCCGACGAACAGGATGGTGCCTTTGTTCGCGGCCAGCGTGCGCACAAACTTGAGCGCGTCCTGATACATCGGCAGCGACTTCTCAAGGTTGATAATATGAATTTTGTTGCGGGCACCAAAGATAAAGGGGGCCATTTTGGGATTCCAGAAACGGGTCTGGTGTCCGAAGTGGACGCCCGCCTCCAGCATTTGACGCATGGTTACTGACATGAAAAACTCCAAAAGTTAAGGTTAGCCGCCTCTCGCGAGACTCCCGTTTGCGTTGCCGCTGGGGAGACCTTAACGGTGCGAGAGTGTGGATTTGCATCTGGACTGCCTTGGGGTGCCGACGAAACCGAAATTGGTGGCGCGACATATAGTACCCAAGCAAGCTATTATAGCCCGAAATAGTGCCAATAATCAAACACCTTCCAGCTTTTCCCCGGAGGCAAGATGGATGAAAACCCGCGTCGCGACCTGATTATTTCAACCGTGCTCCGGGTTGGTCTGTCGGGGTTGCTGATCTGGCTGCCGTTTTATAAATTCGGCGTCAACCCGACCGGTGCAGGTTATGCATTGCTGGTTGCGGTGCCGTGCGCATTCATGCTGGCCAAAACGATCATTGCCTGGAGCGGGGAAATTTACACGTTTTTCAGCCGCCAACCGCTGACAAAATGGCAAGGCATTTATTACCAATTCGCCGGGGTACAGGTTCGTATGATGGACGTCGGGCGCGAACTCTGGGTGGTCGATGTCGATCTGATGCGGGTGATCGGCGAAAAACCTACGCTAATGCTGGAAAGCCTTTACGACTGCCTTGAGTATGATCTGATCCCCGACACCCGCTTTCATGGTTTTTCCCCGACAGGTGCCGAAAAAATCCTGCGGAAAAGTGACCACTACGAAGCGAGTCGTATGTTGATGTGGCTGCAGCGTGAAGTGTACAAACCGCATCGGCGCAAGCAGGAATTGGCCGCCATGTAGGTGTCGCAATGAGTTTTGCGATCATCAGTACCTTGATGCTAACGCCAGTTGTTATACTGCCGCCTTGAATTTCTTCTTGAATTGGCATTGTGAACGTCGTTATAAAAACCCAGCAGGATGTCGAAGGCATGCGCGTCGCTGGTCGGCTCGCCTCTGAAGTCCTCGATTTCATCACGCCGCACATCAAGGCGGGCATCACGACGGCCAAGATTGACGCGTTGTGCCACGACTTCATGGTAAACGTACAAGGCACTATTCCGGCACCGCTCAACTACGCGCCACCGGGCCATCGGCCGTATCCGAAATCGGTGTGTACGTCCGTCAATCATCAGGTCTGTCACGGCATTCCGGGCGACAAATTGTTGAAGCAGGGCGACATCGTCAACGTCGACATTACCGTCATCAAGGACGGCTATCACGGCGACACCAGCCGCATGTTTTTGATCGGTGAGCCATCGATTCAGGCCAAGCGGCTCTGCGAGAGCACCTATGAATCGATGTGGCGCGGTATTCGGCAAGTGAAACCGGGTGCGACGCTGGGTGATGTCGGCCACGCGATTCAGGTGTTCGCCGAGGGTGCCGGCTACAGCGTGGTGCGCGAATTTTGTGGCCACGGCATCGGCAAAAAATTTCATGAAGAACCGCAAATTTTGCATTACGGACGCCCCGGCACTGGCATGAAAATTCAGGCCGGTATGATTTTCACGGTCGAGCCGATGATTAACGCAGGCAAAAAAGACATTCGCATGCTGGGTGATGGCTGGACCGTCGTCACCGCCGATCACAGTTTGTCGGCGCAGTGGGAGCACACCGTGCTGGTGACGGAAGACGGCTACGAAGTGTTGACAGTGTCCGCCGGCTCTCCCGCAACACCCGCCCCCCTCAACTAGTCGATTCGCCCGACGATGGCATCCGCCCGTGCCGTTGCATCGGTTGCGAGTCGCGCAAGTGCTAGCGCGGCCACACAACATTTTTTTTCACCGCTGGACACCGCCGCGCGCGCCGCATATGTGCGCCGCATGCGCGATCGTCTCGCCAAGGCACGCGCCGCACTGAAAAATAGCTATCAATCGCGCCCGCAACCCGACCGCAATTTGCGCCAGCACGCCGCGATCGTCGACAGCATGATCGCCGATATCGCCATTGATATCCGGCTTCCGCAATCGCTTGCCATCGTCGCCGTCGGCGGCTATGGGCGGGGCTTCCTGTTTCCTGCGTCTGACGTCGATCTGCTGGTGTTGCTGCCCACGGATGCGCCGGCGAGCGCCACCGCGGTTGAGGCCTTCGTGAGCCTCCTGTGGGACGTGGGCCTGGAGCCTGGCATCTCGGTGCGCAATGTGGCCGAGTGTGTGGAAGAGGCCAACAAGGACATCACGGTCGATACCGGCTTGCTCGAATCGCGGCGCGTCTGGGGCGACGCCGCGTTAGGTGCCGAACTCGAACGCGCATTGCGGAAATCGCGCTCGGTAAAAACTTTTTTCGAAGCCAAGATCGACGAGCAACGCCGCCGCCATGCGCGTCACAACGATGTCGCGCTGAACCTTGAACCGAATATCAAGGAAAGTCCCGGAGGCCTGCGCGATTTGCAAACGGTGCTGTGGCTCGCCAAGGCCGCAAATCTTGGCGATGACTGGAACGCGCTGGAAGCGCTCGGCTTGATCACCGCGTTCGAGGCGACGACTATCCAGCGCCATCGCCGCGTGCTGATCGATATCCGCATCCGGCTGCATTATCTGGCCAACCGGCGCGAAGATCGACTGGTGTTCGATCACCAGAACGCGCTCGCCAAAGAACTCAAGCTCGAAGGCACCAAGAGCAAGCTCGCGTCGGAAGTCTTGATGCGCCGCTACTACTTGAGTGCGAAAGCGATCTGGCAGATGAATTCAATTCTGCTGCCGACATTGCTCGAACACATTTCGCAGCGCCGCAAAGATCACGTGCTGCCGATCGATGACGAATTCGTGCTGGAGAACGGCAATATCGCTGCCCGCGACGTGAAGATTTTCAAACGCGATCCACGCTCTATTTTCCGCGCGTTTCTCGCCTTGCAAAGTGTCAACGATGCCGAATTTTTCGAGCCCGACACCTTGCGCGCGTTGTGGCGCGCCGTGCATTTGATCGACCAGAAATTTCGCGACGATCCGGAAGCCAATCGCCTGTTTCTGAAAATCCTGCAAAGCGAAAAAGTCACCTTCAATTTGCGGCGCATGAGCCGCTACGGCGTGCTGGGCCGCTACATTCCCGCCTTCGGTCGCATCACCGGGCAGATGCAGCACGATTTGTTTCACGTCTATTCGGTGGACGAACACATCCTGATGGTGATCCGCAATCTGCGGCGGCTGGTGCTGCCGCGATTCGCGCACGAGTTTCCGTTTTGCCACGAGCTCGCCAAGGAATTCGCGCGACCCGAAGTGCTCTACCTGGCCGCGCTATTTCACGATATCGCCAAGGGGCGCGGCGGCGATCATTCCGAATTGGGCCGGAAAGATGCGCGGCTATTCTGCAAGAAACTCGATATCTCCAAAGCCGACACGGCGCTCGTCACATGGCTCGTTGAAATGCATTTGCAAATGTCGGCCGTCGCGCAAAAACAGGATCTCTCCGACCCCGATGTGATCTCGCAATTCGCGCAACGGGTCGGCGACGAGCGCAGGCTCAAGGCGTTGTACTTGCTCACGGTGGCGGACATTCGCGGCACCAGCCCGCATGTGTGGAACGCATGGAAGGGAAAATTGCTCGAGCAACTGTTCCGCGCCACGCGACGACTGCTGCGCGGCGATGCGATGCCGAATGAACACTGGATCGATGCGCGCAAACTTGAAGCGCTGAAGCTTTATCGGGAGGCCGAACATATCGATGTCGATGCCACACCACCGTTGTGGACGCACATTGAACCCAGCTACTTTCAGCGCTTCGACGCCGCCGAAATCGCCTGGCACGCATTGGTGGTGAACGACCATGCCAGCCCCTCGCAGGCGGTGGTCAAAGTGCGCCCGCAAGCCGAAGACGATTCGCTTCAAGGCTACGCCGCCATGGTCATGACGCGCGACCTACCGGGCCTGTTCGCACGAATCACTGGTTTTTTTGAAAAACGCGGCTTCGATATCGCCGCCGCAAAAATTTACACCACGGTTCACGGCTACGCGCTGGACGCATTCCAGATCCTGCCGAAATCCGAAAGCACCGGCCGCTATCGCGATGTGATCGGCATGATCGAACAAGAACTCGCGCGCGTGCTCGATGATCCCGCCGCACCGTTGACCTCGCACTCCGGACGCATATCAAGGCAGGTCAAACACTTCCCGATGGAACCCGCGGTCACGCTGATTCCCGCGCGCCAGAAACCGTTTTACGAACTCACCGTCAGTTGCGCCGACCGGCCAGGATTGCTGTCGACGATGGCGCGGGTGTTCCTGGATTACGGCGTTAATCTGCACGACGCGCGCATCACCACGCTGGGGCAGCGGGCCGAGGACGTGTTTGTGTTGGCGCATCCCAAGTTGGGGGATGAGGAATTTGCGCGGGAGTTTCAGGCGAAGCTGATCAAGGAACTGCGACCGTAGTGCAAGAAGTCGTTCGCGATTTGTGTCATGAACCTGTTTTTCTATCAGGCCCTAGCATTCAATATTGCCTATATTAGCCAATTCGCCTAAAATAGCTAATAAATTTTTTGGCGGGTGCATCATGGCCAATATTACCTTCCGCAACCGACTCGGTAGCCTGATTGACGTTCCCGCCATTGCCGCGAGCGAAGTCAAGAACCGCGTGATGCCCAAGCACGAAGAGTGGAAGCAGTTGCTGGTCGATGTTACGAGCAATTTTCTGAGTTACCTGGAACGAGCCGCGGGGATGCAACTGGCGGAGCTCAAAGGCGCTAGTACGTTGCAGGCGAACTTCATCGCCGCTCGCGATTACTACGCGAAGCAGCAACACGATTACGATGCGGCGATCGTGATCGGCAAGGACGCC
>JANOKK010000838.1:0-3620 GCA_031419255.1 Betaproteobacteria bacterium | reverse complement strand
TCTGCAAACCCAAACCCAAACCAACGCCGAGCGCACCGCCGAATACCGATAGCACCGTAATGTCAATGCCGATCAACGGCAATGCGATCAGAATCGCCAGCACCACAGAGAGTGCGCGAACAATTTTTCCGGAAAAAACCCGCATGCTCATGTCGAGCGTTTCTGCCGCCATCAGGCGTTTTTCGATGATGCGCGAAACGGCCAGGGCAACAATGACGGTGCACGCCGACCAGAACACCGCATGCAGGATCAGTAGCAGCGTGATTTTCCTTTGGCCGACCGTGAAACCGATTTCATCCAGCGCGCTGCTGATTTCCGGAAGTATGCCAGTGAGATACAACGCAACGATGACCCACACGCCGTAGGCGAGAATTCGCTCAGAGGCTTTCAGCAGCGGACTTGCCGGAATCACATGACGCAACAAATAGACGGCAAGACGAATGACAACGAACGAAACGATCAATGGCAAGCTGATTTTTAATAGCGGCACCGCCTGCCACTTTGAGAGCAGGAATGACCCGAGCCAGACGAAAATCAGCGCGAACAGTGGTAGCACCAGACGATGTACGCTGCCAGCGCCAATCTTGAGCGCGCCCTGTTCGAGATCGACCGGTAGTCTTGCACGTATCAATCGCGCGAGCATCCACGCGGCCAGGAAACCGATGGCGAGAACACCGACTTGCCACCATGCGGCATGGGTGCCGAATTGCTCGACAAACGTGCCGAAATCTGCCGCGAGGTGTTGCATGACTTACTTGCGGCGCTCCATCACGGCCGCAAAAAAGCCGTCGGTGCCGTGCTCCTTAGGCATCAGGCGGAAATATTCGCCCATATCCTTGATCGGCCATTTGAGGCGGGTCGCGATTGCCGATGCCGGTGTCAACTTGAATTCCACGTGCGCAGCGAGAAATTGCTCGACGATTTTTTCGTTTTCTTCCGGAAGGAAACTACAGGTTGCATAGACCAGACGCCCGCCCGGTTTCACCAGCCGCGCTGCCGATTTGAGGATCGCTGCCTGTTTCACGTTGAGTTCAAGCACGGATTGATCGGATTGGCGCCACTTCAGATCGGGATTGCGACGCAACGTGCCGAGGCCCGTGCAAGGCGCATCCACCAACACGCGATCGATCTTGCCCGACAGACGTTTAATGCGCGCGTCATTTTCCGAATCGATTTTTTGTGGCGTGATATTGGAAAGCCCGGAGCGCTTCAGGCGCGGGCCCAGATTCGTCAAGCGCTTTTCAGATACGTCAAATGCGTACACTCTGCCAGTGGACGCCATGGCCGCACCCAGCAGCAACGATTTCCCCCCCGCACCCGCGCAAAAATCCACCACCATTTCGCCGCGCTTCGCTTCCATTAACAGCCCTAGCAGTTGGCTGCCTTCATCCTGCACTTCGAGAAAACCTTCAAGAAACGCCGGGTGCTGCGCGAGCGAGATCTTGCTCTCAAGGCGAATGCCAATCGGTGAAATCGGTGTTGCCTTGCAAACGATGCCGCTTTTCTGCAATTGCCCCATCACCGCGTCGCGCTTGCCTTTGGTGGTATTGACGCGCAAATCCAGCGGTGCGGGATTCATCATGCTGCGGCCCAGCGCGATGATTTCCTTGTCGTTCATGAAAACTTTAAGTCGGGCGATAACCCAATCCGGCAACTCGGAGGCGATACCCAGCGGCGGATTGGCGGCAGGATGCGATTTCGCCTCGCCCAGCCAAGTGCTTTCGCTTTTCTTGAGAATGCCCATCAATTCGCGCGAGCTGACGCCTTGAAAGCGCGTCAATGCCAGCAATGCCATCTTGCGAGGCACGCCGTCGGTGGCGATGGCTTCGATGGCGCGGCGATGACGTAGCACCGCGTACACCGTTTCGGCGATCACGGCGCGATCCTTAATGCCGAGTTTCGCGTGTTCGCGGAAAAAGCGCTTGAGTTGCACATCGGCCGGCGACGTCAATGGCAGGACGACCGTCAACGCTTCGACGAGGGTATTGAATTGGGCGGGGGTAAATGACATGCGGAGGGCGCTTGATAGACCAAAAAAGAGGGCCGTAATGGCAACCGGAACAAACCGGAGAGGGCACGAAATCGTACCCGACAGGCGAATTATGGCGTAGTACGGATACTTGTCGCAATCAATTCCACCGGAAATTGTCCGGCGAAGAACTTGATCTTGACGGGAAGATGATACTGACCCGCTGCCAGCCAGACCTCGTAGGTATCCTCCGGGTTGCTTCCTTCGCTGCGCAAATGCATGGCCTGCACCGTGCCTGAGCGCGTCTGCAAGGTTTCCATGCCGACTTGTTTGAATCGATGCCGGTACACTTTTCGCCCATTCGTGACTTGCACGTCAAGCTGATCGTCGGGATTTCGTAGTTTGGGCGCGTCAAAGGCCAACTGGAACAGAAAACTTTGCATATCCTGAATCAGCGGCGGCAACGGTAACAGGCGAGCATTACCGGCACGAGTCAATTTCAATTCGTTCGATCCGCGCAGAAATTCTGCGGTATCCGCCGCTGCGTCGCCGCGACGAATCTGAAATATTTCCGGCTTGAGGCCGGCGGGCGTTACCACTCCCCGGCTGACCTGATGCAGTACACCGATAAAGTTGCCGACGATGAAACCGGTCGCTTGCATCGAGCTATCAATTTCGAAGCGGTCACCGTCGCGTTTCCAGGTGTAGTCGGCGACGCCGTCAGAAATGTTTGAGGACATTTTGTAGGCAATCGAAATACGTGAGGGCAATTCATGTGGCTGCGGATCTGACCGTTGCGCCGTCGGTTCGACATTGTCCTTTGGCGCGCTTTGTGCCGGCTCAGTGACACTTTGGGGTGTCGACGCGCTGGCACTATTCTCGGTTGCAATCACCGAGTCGCTGACGGCTGAATCAGGGATCCCAAGTGGAACGAGATCCTCCGTGTAAAGTCTTCGTGGACGCTCTGGCGGCGGTGGCAGCAAGCTCGCGATTGACCCCGGCGCATCTTTTTTTGGCGCCGGTTTGCGATCAGGCGTTGCTCTTGCCGTCCGCTTCTCGCGTGGCAATGCAGTCGTGGCAACACTCGCGGCAGTCGGTGGTGGTTCGGCAAAAGGTGTGAGTACCGCGTCGAAACTCGATTCACTTGGCAAACGCGATGAATAGGTGAAATGCGGCATCGCCAACCACAGCATCATATGCGCGGCCAACGACAAGACAAGGGTGAATGCCAATACTTTTTTGTCGCGCAGGTGCGAAACCATCGCGGTCAACGGCGCAGAAATTTTGTCCGGCAAAATTGGCATGGAAGACGGCAGGAGGGAGTTCAAGATTGGCGCGCCGCCAAGGTTACCAGTGACAATCGAGGCGTCACTCCACCTTTACATCGATCAAGGTTTGTTCCAGCGAAAGCCCACGCGAATCTTCAAAGATCATGCGCACCGCCAAATAATGTTTGTCCTTCGCGAGCCATAGCTGGGCGTTGGCCTGGCCCTGTTTGGTTTCGCGCACGTAGTGAACGGTTGCATAGTCGGTCTCGTCAACTTTAATGGTCGGCTCGCCCATCTTGCGGTAAACATAGCGTTCCGCGTCCTTGCCCTGGCTCATTAGAAAGCTCACTTCAGACGCAGCGGGTGCGACGAACGCGAACTGG
>JANOKK010000837.1:0-4296 GCA_031419255.1 Betaproteobacteria bacterium | reverse complement strand
CTTCGACAGGCTCAGGGCGAACGGGGGGCAAATGAACCGTACCGCGAACTTACTGCCGTCCTGGCAGCCCCTATGGATGTTCCTCGCAGGCGTGCAGAACCTACTCAGCGAGCAAAAATTCCCGCACCACCCTGATCTGCCCCGCCTCCTGAAACATCGGCGCATGTCCCACCCGCGCAAACTCAACGCCGCGCACACCCGCCTTGCGGCACATCGCGTCAAAAGTTTCCTTCAGCAACAAATCCGATTCAACACCGCGCGTGATCAGCACCGGGCAAGTCACTTTGTCCCAAACGGAAGAGAGATCCACGTCCTGCACCGCACCTTGCGCGAATGCCTCGCCGACACCCGGATCGTAACGAAACATCCACGCGCCATCGGCTTGCTGTTTCACCAGCGGTACCGTGAGTTGCCGCCAGGTGTCGTCGGACATTTCGCCGAACGGGCTCACCGCGCGCACTGCCATCACCACTGACTCAAAATCGGCGAATCGCGGCGACACGCCCAGATACATGCCGATGCGATCCAGCGACGCTTTCGGAATGAACGAGCCGACATCGTTCAACACCAACCGCGTGATCGGCGTGCCGCTGTGCGAGGCGAGCAGCATGCCAATGATGCCGCCCATTGAGGTTCCCATCCAATGCAATGTCTCGACACCGGCATCAGTGACGCGCGCGATCAGCGCTACCATGTCACTCATGTATTGCACGTAGTTGTAGTCGGCCTTGTGGACGAGCCATTCGCTTTCGCCGCGGCCCGCGACATCCGGGCACACCACACGATAGCGGTCGGCGAGTGCGCTCGCCAGCGTATCGAAATCCCGCCCGCATCGCGTGAGGCCGTGGGCGCACACCAGTACCTTGGGATTGGCGGGGTCGCCCCATTCGGTGTAGTGAAGTCGGTGAAAACCAGTGGAAGACAGCCCGCGATAATGGTGATGCCGCATCGCACTCATGCGTTCGTCCCGGCCATGCGGGGGAATATTCTTCGATTCATTTCCACCTTCCCTGTTTTCCTATTTCCGCAGCGCTCACTCGATGGCGTCGGTACTGCGTGCCCATTCGCGCAACACGTATTTCTGGATTTTTCCGGTCGACGTTTTCGGCAACGGCCGGAACATAAATTTCTTCGGCACCTTGAATCGTGCCATACGCTCACGACAAAACGCCAGCATTTCTTCTTCAGTCGCCTCGGCGCCTTCTTTCAATTCCACGAATGCGCAACCGACTTCGCCCCATTTCTCGTCCGGCTGCGCGACCACTGCCGAGAGCATCACGGCGGGGTGGCGCGACAACACATCTTCGACTTCCTGTGATGAAATATTCTCGCCGCCGGAAATGATCACGTCCTTCGAGCGATCCTTGATTTTCACATAGCCGTCGGGATGAATCACGGCCAGATCGCCGGAACGAAACCAGCCGCCGGCGAACGCATCGGCGCTCGCCTGCGGATTTTTCAGGTAGCCCTTCATGGTGATGTTGCCGCGAAACATGATTTCGCCCATTGTTTCACCGTCGGCGGGCACCTCCTGCATCGTCGCCGGATTCATCACCGTCATGCCTTCCTGCAATAGATACGCGACGCCCTGTCGTCCATTCAAACGCACCCGTTCTTCGAGCGCAAGCCCGGTCCATTCAGGATGCGGCGCGCAGACGCCGGCCGGGCCGTAGGTTTCGGTCAGGCCGTAAACATGGGTGAGCGCGAAACCCATATTGGCCATGCCTTCGATCATCGCTCCCGGTGGTGCCGCGCCCGCGACCATCACGCTGACCTTTTGCGTGATGCCGCGTTTCGCCTCTTCCGGCGCGTTGATCAGCATGCTATGCACGATCGGCGCACCGCAAAAATGCGTGACACCGTGTTCGCGGATCAAGTCGAAAATCGCTTTCGGCTCGACCTTGCGCAAACAGACGTGCGTGCCGACGTTGGCGGCGATGGTCCACGGAAAGCACCAGCCGTTGCAATGAAACATCGGCAGCGTCCACAAATACACGCTGTGTTTCGGCATCGACCATTCGAGAATATTGTCGATCGCATTCTGATGCGCGCCGCGATGGTGATACACCACCCCCTTCGGATTACCAGTGGTGCCAGAGGTGTAGTTAAGCGAAATCGCGTCCCACTCGTCGGCCGGCATCTGCCATTCGAATTCGGCGTCACCTGTGGCGATGAAGGCTTCGTAATCCATTTCGCCCAAGTGCTTGCCTTCGCCGGTGTAAACAGAATCAAGGACATCGATAATGAGCGGTTTTACTTTGCAAAGCTGCAACGCTTGCGCGATGGTCGGTGCGAATTCGCGGTCGGTGATCAATACCTTTGCTTCGCCGTGGTCGAGCATGAATGCGATCATCTCGGCATCGAGACGCGTGTTCAGTGTGTTGACCACGGCACCAATCATCGCCGGACCAAAATGCATCTCGATCATCTCCGGCGTATTGGCAAGCATTGCGGCAACAGTGGCACCTCTGCCGATGCCACGCTGTTGCAATGCGGAGGCAAGGCGGCGCGCCCGCGCGTAATGTTCGCGCCAGGTAAAACGGCGCGAACCGTGAATCACAGCGGTGCGAAGCGGATAAACGGCAGCCGCTTTTGGCAAGAATGAGAGGGGGGTAAGCGGCGCGAAGTTGGCGGGATTTTTGTCGAGGCCCTGATCATAGGGGGTCATGGTGTCGCTCCGGTGCGGTGTGGATTGGACGCTATGCCTTCATTATCGGGCAGGACGGAGGGTTCAGCTTTTTCACAATTTCAGGAACGAAGATCAAGCACTGGCGAGGTGTTTGGCGGCATTTTGGCTTGAGAGGCGCTTGAATGCTGGGGTTTCGCGATTTTTCGTGGGGAGGAGCGTTGCTGTGACGGCTGTCCCCTCACTTACGCCACCATCGTTTCCCTCGCATTCGTCGCCAAACCTGCGGTCCGCTCCGCCGCCTTTAACGTATTTCCCAGCAACATCGTAATCGTCATCGGACCAACTCCTCCGGGTACCGGCGTGATCGCCGCAGCGACTTTGCTCGCCGACGCAAAATCCACATCACCCGTAAGCTTGCCATCATCCAGGCGATTGATGCCGACATCGATCACCACCGCGCCGGGCTTCACCATATCGCTGGTTACCATTCCCGCCTTGCCAACCGCCGTCACCAGAATATCCGCGTCGCGGGTGAATTTACCGAGGTCGCGCGTTTTGGAATGACAAATCGTGACGGTGCCACCCGCGCGCAACATCATCATCGCCAACGGCTTGCCGACAATATTGGAGCGCCCCACCACCACCACGTGCTTGCCTTCCACCGGGATGCCTTCGTACTCCAGCATCTTCATCACACCGTACGGCGTGCAGGGCGGAAAGCGACTCTCATTGATGACCAGCGCGCCCATGTTGGCGAAATGAAAGCCGTCGACATCTTTGTCGGGATGAATTGCCTCGATGACGGTACGCTCATTGAGTTGCTCCGGCAATGGCAGTTGCACAAGGATGCCGTGGATCGAGGGGTTTTCATTCAGCGCGTCGATGATGGCAGCGAGCTCACTTGGCGTGGTCGCCGCACTAAGCGCATGCACTTCCGAATGCATGCCGATTGCTTCGCAGGCGCGCGCCTTGTTGCGCACATACACATGCGAAGCGGGATCATCGCCGACGATCAACACCGCGAGCCCAGGCCTCACACCGCGTTCGATCAATCGATCGACCCGCAACTTGTATTCGGCACGAAAGAATTCAGCGATTTTCTTGCCGTCGATAACTTTCGCGGTCATGTGGGAATTCGCAGCAGTTGTGTTTCGGTAATGACGCAATGGCAGGGACGGTCGTGCGCGTCCACCGGCACGGCATCGACTATTTGGCAATCGAGCGCCGCTGCGATGCGAAATGGCTTTTCCGCCGAGCGCGACAAGAGACGATCATAAAATCCTGCGCCGTAGCCGAGACGATTTCCCGAGCGGTCGAAGGCGAGACCCGGCATCAGCACCATGTCGATCGCGTCGATCGCGAGCGTCGGTGCGTCAGCGCGCGGCTCGCGAATGCCCCACACGCCATCGACCAGATCGGCATGGCCATTGACACGATGCAACGCGAGCGATTTGGTGGGTTTATCGATGCGCGGGAGCACGGCGATTTTTCCGTCGCTCAACACGCGATCAAAAAATGCATGTGTATCCAGTTCCGTGCCGAAACTCATGTAGGTGAGCACGGTCTTGGCTTCGCGGTATTCCGGCATCTGGCAGAGTCGCACGGTGATCGCCGCCGCCGCCGCACTACGCATTGCCGGTGACATCGCATCGCGCGCGGCGAGTATC
>JANOKK010000836.1:0-2338 GCA_031419255.1 Betaproteobacteria bacterium | reverse complement strand
GAACAACTCGATGCCGCCCGCACGCTCTACGCGGCGCTCGCGCCGAACTACGATGACGAGACTCGCTACATCGCCGGTATTCGCAAGCAAGCCATTGAAGCGTTGCAACTCAAAGTAGGAGAAACAGTGCTCGATGCCGGTTGTGGAACCGGTTGGTGTTTGCCACTTCTCGCGGCGAAAGTCGGGCCGTCAGGCAAGGTCATTGGCTTCGAGCCATCACCGGAGATGCTTGCATTGGCCGCAGCGCGAGTCGCGCAATGTGGCCTTGAGAATACGAAACTTCAGTTTGCGTCCGGCACGGAAGTGAAGTTAGCGGTGAAACCCGACGCTATACTTTTCAGCTACACCCACGACCTCATTCGCAATCGCGCGGCGCTTGAGCACATTTTCCGGCAAACGCGACCCGGGACAAGAATTGTTGCCGCCAGCACGAAATTATTTCCACCCTGGTTCTTCATCGGCAATTGGTATTTGCGTCGTACCCACCAATGCACGATTGCCAACTTCGATGGCTTCGATCGACCGTGGACCATGCTCGCGGAATTCTGCAAAACGTATTCGGTGAAAACCACTATGCCGGGCAGCCGCTACGTATTTACCGGCACGCTCGATTAAGCCGCGTAGAACACCCAAAACGCCTGAGTGTCGTCAGTCCACACCGACACCCGCGTGAAACCCGCATCCTTTAACATCGACGCGAATTCTTCTCGCGTGTATTTGTATGAGTTCTCCGAGTGAATCCTCTCGCCTTCGGCGTAGGTACGCACGGTGCCATCGATGATCACCTTTTGCTCGGTGATTGCTTGCAAATGCATTTCAATGCGGCCCGCAGATTCGTTGTAGTTTCCAATATGCCGCCACGCGCTTTCGACGAAATTCGCACTGATAAGTCGATTGATATGCCGCAATGCGTTTAAATTAAACGCGGCTGTCACGCCCAATTTGTCCGCATACGCCGCATCGAGACGGGCCTTGTCTTTCTTGGCATCGACGCCGATCAGCAGCCCACCGCCACGCGTGTATCCGCGCATCTCGACCAGGAACCGGCCCGCGTCCATCGGGGAAAAGTTGCCGATGCTCGAACCCGGATAGAACAACGTCACCCGATGGGTCAACAACTCGGCGGGAATATCCAGCGAACGCGAAAAATCAGTCACCAGACCGGCCATCTCGACTTCGGGGAAATCCGCCGATATTTGCGCCAACGCGACATCCAGCGACGGCCCCGCAATATCGACCGCGAGGTAACGTGCAGGCGAAATGAATGGAAGCCAGCCCAGCGCCTTGCAGCAATCGCCGGCACCCAGATCGACGAATGTGCCACCACTGCCGATCGCCTCGGCGATTTCCTGCCGATAGCGTTGAAAAATCGCGCGCTCGGTTCGGGTCGGATAGTATTCATCCAGTTGGCAAATCGCCGCGTACAGTGCACAACCCAACTCGTCGTAGAAATATTTCGGCTCGATCGTCGCCGGTGTCGCGCGCAATCCCGCGATCAATCGCCTGATTTCGGCGTCATGGTCGACGTGCAGTCGATTTACAATGCGATAGCGGGGTTCTGTCATCGTCTTCGTTGGTTGTTTAATATAGTCACCGCGTCAATTGCCATTCCGCTTTGGACGGAAATTCTTGTCGGCGGCGGAAAGCATAGCGTGTTTACGACAGTTTTTCCGCTTTGGTTTCAGGTCTTTTCGATTGCCCTCTTCAACCTTTCTTTTAAGGATTTCACCATGTTGATCCCATCCAAATCACTCACTCTCAAATGCTTGATCGGCAGCCTTGCGGTGCTTCTGTCAAGCGCGTCGATGGCGCAGACCAGCCTCAAGGTATCGGCCATCCCCGACGAAAATCCGACAGAATTGCAGCGAAAATTTGCGCCGCTCGGTAAATATCTTGAAAGCAAAATCGGTATGAAAGTGGAGTTCACGCCGGTGACCGATTACGCGGCCACCGTGGAAGGCCTCGCAGCGAAAAAAATCGACATGGTCTGGTATGGCGGGTTTACGTTTGTGCAAGCGCGTCTCAAGACAGGAACCGCAATTCCAATCGTGCAGCGCGAAGAAGATGAAAAATTCAAGTCCGTCTTTATTACTCAGCCCAACAGCGGTATCAACAGCCTTAAGGATTTGAATGGCAAGACCTTCACCTTCGGCGCGCCCTCCTCCACGTCAGGATCGCTGATGCCGCGTTATTACCTGATGAAAGAAGGCATCGATCCCGACAAATCCTTAAAGCGCGTGGCTTTCTCCGGCGCGCACGACGCCACAGCTTTGCAAGTGGCCGGCGGCAAAGTCGATGCAGGTGCACTCAATATTTCGGTCTATGAAAAAATGCTGGC
>JANOKK010000835.1:0-2328 GCA_031419255.1 Betaproteobacteria bacterium | reverse complement strand
CGCGGCGGTCGAGGCGGTGCGAAAAGTGATCCTCGCCAATTTGGATAAGGGTTACGCGGAAGGCATGTCGTACGGCGTGATCGGTTATTTCGTGCCACACAAGGTATTTCCAGCGGGTTATCACTGCGATCCGAAACAACCGTTGCCGTTCGCCGGATTGGCGTCGCAAAAAAACTATCTTTCACTCTATTTGATGGGTGTGTATTGCGGTTGCGCGGAAGGGCCGGGTGCCGTCGAGACCACGCTTGCGCGCTGGTTCCGCGAGGCCTGGGCCAAGACCGGCAAGAAGCTCGACATGGGCAAAGCCTGCGTGCGTTTCAAGAAGGTGGAAGATCTGGCGCTCGATGTGATTGGCGAGGCGATTCGCCGCGTGCCGGCAAAGGCCTACATCGCGCTATATCTGCAGGTGTTGGCAGCCCAGGGCAAGGCACCGAAGGCAAAGGCGACCCCAACCAAGGGCCTACCCAGGAAAATTGCCAAAATGGCTGCAACGCCGGCAGCAAAGGTGCCGCAGGCGAAATCCAAAACTGCTTCAGGCAAGGCCGCAAAATAGCTTTCTTCAAAGCACGTCTTTCTGGCCTTTTGTTGCGTAGTCGAAACGAGCCGAACGCAAGAATTTTTGCGTCGGAAGGATCAAACGCAGATACCTTTTTTTGAAAGCACAACATCCTTGAATCGCATTAGCCTCAATGCCCATGACGGGCGCGCGCTCGTCGGCTATCGGTTCGACCCACTTAACGGCGCGGCGCTGAAAGGTGGCATCGTCATCGCCCCGGCAATGGCGACACCGCAATCGTTTTACGCGCCATTCGCCGCGTATCTGGCCGCACAGGGCTACAGAGTGTGGGCCTTCGATTACCGCGATACCGGTGAATCGTTGCAAGGCGGCATGCGTGGCACCAGGGCCAATATCAGCGATTGGATCGCACGCGATTTCGATGCCGTCGTCACGATGGCCGCCGATGCGAACCCCGGCGCACCACTGTTTTTAGTTGGCCACAGTTTGGGCGGACAATGCGCACCACTGCTGCCCTCGCGCGCACGCGTGGCGGGCCTCGTCAATATCGCCGTCGGCTCCGGCTCTTTGCGCCACAACACACCGCGACTGCGCCGCAACGCATGGCTGATGTGGCATCTGGTGGCACCGCCGCTGTGCGCGCTGTTCGGCTATTTTCCCGGCGCGCGTATTGGCGTCATTGGCGATATCCCGAGCGGCGCGATGCTGCAGTGGCGGCGCTGGTGCCTCACGCCGGATTACCTGTTGAGCGGTGAGCCGGGTGCACGCGAGGCCTATGCGAGCGCAGAATTTCCGGTACTCGGGCTCGCTTTCTCCGATGACGAGTTGATGCTCGAAGCCGGTTCAAAATTGCTGCACGATGCGTACCAGCAAGTCACCCCCGACTACCGGGTGATTGCGGCGTCCGATTTCGGCATGTCACGCATTGGCCACATCGGCTTTTTCCGCGCGCAGAGTGCGGCAACGTTGTGGCCGCTGGTGACGGATTGGCTGGCCGCGAGAATCGCCGCCCCGAGCATAAATTAATACGCTACCGCCCCAACCATTTCAAAATCGGTTGCCATTGTGCGAGATCCTGCGCGACCGTCGATGGTGCCATCTCGAAAATCGATTTTCCTTCAAAGGCGGCGGTTACATAGTTTTGCGTATCGCGCAAATGAGTGAGCACGGGCAGATCGATCGGTGCCAGAAATTCATCGAGCTTTTCTGCCGCCCGCGTGCGCGCATCGACCCGCATGCCGACGATGGCAACGAATGCCTTGCCTTTGCGCACGGCTTTTTCTTTGAGCAGCTCGTCGAGAAATACACGCGTGGCGGCGAAATCGAAACTCGATGGCACAATCGGCACGATCACTTTCTCGACGCGCTTGATCAATTCGGCAAGCTTGTCGCCATGCAATCCCGCCGGCGAATCCAGTACCAGCACACCTTCACCGCCGCTTTGGCGCGCGCCATCGAGCCGCTGGATCGGCGCCAGATGCGCGGGCCGCATGGCGAGCCAATGCAGCGAGGACTTCTGTCGATCAAGATCCCACAGGTAAACCGTCTCGCCGCGCGCGGCCAGCGCGCCGGCCAGGTTGGTGGTCAACGTGGTCTTGCCGGCACCACCCTTGGGATTCGCGATCAGTATCGTTTTCATGGCCACACCTTTTTGAGACACATGTTTAATATCGTCACGCTATCAGATGTGGCGCGGCGCCGCATCACTTGAATACGCACATTTCGCCGCGTTTGAAACCGTAGATCGCCCCCGGATCAAGTCCGGGGCAGGCTATTTGGCGCGGCGTTTCGGCCATTTAGGCCGAAACGCC
>JANOKK010000834.1:0-1975 GCA_031419255.1 Betaproteobacteria bacterium | reverse complement strand
TGCAGCCAATCATGCCCTGCATGCCGCGGCCGAGTTCGAGACAAATTTTTGGCAATTGTGTGGTCTTGCCGGAGCCGGTTTCGCCGCAGAGGATGACGACTTGATGCTTGCGGATGAGTTCGGCGATTTCGGCGCGGCGTGCGGCGATCGGCAGCGCGTCGTCGAAGGTCGGTGAGGCAACCATTGAATGCCGCGCACGCCGGCTTTCGAATCGCGCATAAGCGGCGGCGAATGCGCCATCAAATTGCTTGTTCTGTTCTTCGTTCGAAGCACCGGTGCGCGCGAATTCGCGACGCTTCTTTTCCAGCGCGATCAGTTTGCCGCGATCGGCGGAGAGGATGTTGTCGAGGTTGATGCGTGGCGGCGGGGAGGTTGGCATAGAGCGCGCATTTTACGCGGGCACACGGTGAATCGCCGTTTCATAGTGACAAAACCATAAACACCAGCATCGGCGAGCGTCTCCACGGCATATTGCCCTGAACACCGCGCCAGTGCTTGTGTTTTCGTCGGCAAAAAAACTGCCGCTCAACCTTCGATCTGAATGCCCTCGGCCTCGAATACGCGCTTGACGGTTGGGCGCGAGGCCACGCGTTGCGCGTGTTTGCCCCACGTGGGAAAGCGCTCTTTCATGTTGATGCCGATGCGGTTGCCCCAACGGAAAAACACCAGCAGGTACGGATCGCAGACGGTGTATTGCCCGCCCATTGCAAAGGTCTTGCCGGTTAGCATTTTTTCGATCTCAGCGAAGTGCTTCTCCAGTTGCGCGCGGCCGGTGGCTTTTACGTCATCTTGCGTGACCGGGCTGGCAGCATAGCGCTCCGGGCGGAATATGCCCGCGACCGCGATATGCACGGTCGATGAAAGCCATGACATCAGTGCGAGCGCTTCGGCCTGGCGCCACGTGTCGCGCGGCCACAATCCACGTTCGGCGTAGCCACCGCCCAGATAAGTGAGGATCGCCACGGTTTCCGTGAGTATCTTGCCGTCGACATTCAGCGCCGGCACCCGCGAACGTGGGTTGATTTTCAGGAAATCGGCCTTCTTGTGTTCGCCATCTTTCAACGAGACCAGCACCGGCTCATAGGCAATGCCGAGTTCTTCGAGAACAATATGCGAGGCCAGGGAGCAGGCACCTGGGGAGTAGTAGAGCTTTATCATTGTGGATGCTTCCGGAGCGATAAGGAGTTGGCGACCGCGTCGCCAGAATGCTTATAGTCTCGTAATCAGGGAACTGGTGTCAAACCTGTTTCCACCGGCTTTTTGAACTTCGGCATAAAACTGATCGATTTCGGTCGTAATAGGGAGTTTCGCCCCGTTTCGCGCAGCTTCTTCCATGCAAATACCGAGGTCCTTGCGCATCCAATCGACGGCAAAACCGAAGTTGAATTCGCGTTTCAGCATGGTTTTGCCGCGATTCTCCATCTGCCACGATTGCGCGGCCCCCTTGGAAATCACTTCGAGCACCAAATTGCCGTCAAGCCCGGCCTTTTCGGCGAAGGCGAGGCCTTCCGACAACGCCTGCACCAGTCCGGCAATGCAAATTTGATTGACCATTTTGGTGAGTTGCCCGGCACCCGAGGTGCCCAGCAGCGTGGTCGCCTTGGCGTAGCAATCAATGATCGGCTTGGCTTTCGCAAAATCCGCTTCATCGCCGCCGCACATGACCGTCAACTGGCCTTTTTCGGCACCCATCTGGCCGCCGGAAACGGGGCCGTCGATGAAGACGATACCCTTGGCCTTGGCGAGCGCGTAGAGCTGCCTGGCGGCGTCGGCGGAGGCGGTGGTGTGATCAACCAGTATGGTGCCGGATTTCATCGCCGACAACGCCGCCTGACCGACATCCATCAAATCTTTGTCGTTGCCGACGCACATCATGACCATTTCCGCGCCGGCGACCGCGTCGGGAATCGTTTTGCCGACGCTTCCGCCATGCTGCTTGGCCCACGCTTCGGCCTTGGCGGTGGTGCGGTTATAG
>JANOKK010000833.1:0-1698 GCA_031419255.1 Betaproteobacteria bacterium | reverse complement strand
CGGTGGCGTCGCCGGTGATCAGCAAGCCGCATTGTTCGGCCAGGCCTGTCATCGGCCGGGCATGGTGAAAAATACCTATGGCACAGGCTGTTTCATGTTGATGAACACGGGTGATCGCCCGGTCGTTTCAAAACACCGCTTGATTTCTACCGTGGCGTGGCGCCTGGGTGGCAAGTTTGGCGGACAAATCCAGTACGCGTTGGAAGGCAGTGTATTCATTGGCGGCGCAGCCGTGCAGTGGTTGCGCGATGGCCTGGGCGTGATCGCCGGCTCGACGGAAATCGAAGCGCTTGCCGCGTCCGTTGCCGATACCGATGGCGTATTCATGGTGCCCGCATTTGCCGGGCTGGGTGCGCCACACTGGGATCCGAATGCGCGCGGTGCGATCCTCGGACTCACGCGCGGCACCAGCCGTGGTCACATCGCGCGCGCGGCACTCGAATCGATCGCATATCAAAGCGCCGAATTGGTGGAAGCGATGAGCGACGATGCCGGCATCCCGCTTGCGGAACTCCGCGTCGATGGCGGTGCCACCGTCAACAATTTGTTGATGCAATTTCAGGCGGACTTGATCGGTGTCGATGTGGTTCGCCCCAAAATCACCGAAACGACGGCGCTGGGTGCAGCCTATCTGGCGGGGCTGGCGGTGGGTTTCTGGGATTCGCCGGCGGAAATTGCGGCGCTATGGTCCAAGGATCGCACTTTTGTGCCAGCCATCAATCGCGACGCGTCCAACGCCAAAATGCGCAAGTGGCGGCGCGCGGTTGAGCGAACCCGCAACTGGGTGGAAATCGAATAGTTCCTTTCGCGACGAGTTGCGCGCAATCACTGCGGGCGCTATTTGCTCGCGCCAAATACACGCTTGAGGATATCGCTGCCGGTGCCGACCGGATCCTTGCGGATTTTTTTCTCTTCCTCACCAATCATGAAATAAAGACCATCGAGGGTTTTTTTCGTGACGTGGCTCTCTACCCGTTGCTGATCCTGCGCCAACTTGACGAGTCCCGTCTGCTGAACTTGTTCGGCGAGTGAATTGTATTGCTGCGCGAGACCAATTCGGCTGGTCACACTTGACACCACGGGCAAAAATTTCTGCGCGAGCGAGGTCTCGGTTTTTTCCTGAAAAAACTTCGTCACGGAATTGTCGCCACCGGTAAGGACTTTTCGCGCGTCTTGCACGCTCATGCCTTTCACTGCGGCAATCAACAATGTCTTCGCTTGCGGAACTGCTTGTTCTGCGGCCCGGTTCACGCCGACTTTCAGTGCCTCAATGTCCTTACTTTTGCCGATCACTTTGATGGCGCGCTCAAACTTTTTGATCCAATCCGGCAGCGGAATGCGCACCTGATCGTTCGCCCAAAATCCATCTGGTTTGCCAAGCAATGAAACCGCGATCGTTGCGCCGCGTTCCAGCGCAGCCTTGATGCCAGCGTCAGTGTCTTTGTCCGATAAATCCGCGAACGATAGTGCGAAAGCGCGCGACGACAGCGCCAGCATCACGGCAGACGCGATCGTGAATTCGATCAGACGCCGGCGGTCGCGATTGCCGTTGCTATTGTCAGTGGAAATTTGAACTAAGCCACTTGAGTCATTCATGCGGATGCCTCGAAGAGAGTTAAACCGAATGCACCCGATATTAGGGCATTCCTTAGATCTTTGCGGATTCACAATCGTGTGAGTTCGCGTTGAAAGCGGATT
>JANOKK010000832.1:0-3279 GCA_031419255.1 Betaproteobacteria bacterium | reverse complement strand
GCAGCCGAAGGAAACGATCATATTTGATCACGCGGTACACGAGCAAGCGCAGGAACGAGCCCGCCGCTTAGGCGCTGACGGCCTGCTCGTGTGCGATGAAGATGACAAACCCGTGCTGGCCACATTGGCAGAAAAATTGGCCACGATCCTCCTGGCGAAGGCGGGCAGTTTGGTTCCAGGTGGCGGCCTTTGGTTGCACACGCAGCGTCCTGAATGGAACGATGCCAACAATGCGTTGGTAGGCAATGGCCTGTCGGTGGTGACACTCGCCCATCTGCGCCGCTTTCTCACATTCCTGGCCGCTTTGCCCGGCGCGGACAGCTCGTTCGCTGTATCCGCTTCGACCCTCGAGGCGCTAATCCAGTTCCGCTCTCTCGTCTGCGCGACGCCGCTCTCGGTCGTCGAGGATGATATCGGACGCCGTGAATTCCTCGACGCTGCGGGCAGCATCCTGGATGCGTGGCGCGCCGAGGCTTATCGCGGTGCTGCGGGCAGGCATCCCGCGCGGGCACCAGCGAGCCTCCTGCCGTCGCTGGCGCGCGATCTGCTGCCGTTGATCGACGCCACACTGCGGCACTGCAAGCGCGCCGATGGGTTGTACGAGAGCTACAATCTGGTCGATTTTTCCAGCCGCAAGGCCACTGTAGGGCACCTCTATCCGATGCTTGAAGGGCAAGTCGCCGTGTTGAGTAGCGGCCTCCTGTCGCTGCCCGAGTCGCTAAACCTGCTCCAGGCATTGTTCGACAGTCCTCTTTTCACTGCGCAGCACGGCTCATTTCTTCTGTACCCCGATCGGCCATTGCCGGGATTTTTGGAACGCAATCGCCTCGATGCCGAAACGCTGCAAATCCCGGCGGTCAAGGCAGTCCTGGCGTCGGGGCGAACGGAAATCCTACAGACGCAAAGCGATGGAACCGTGCGCTTCGCACCGGGTCTGGCTAACCGCCATGACCTTGAGGCAGTTGCCGCGGATTTGGGTCCCGGCCTGCCCGAGCTTGTCGCCGCATACGAGCGCGTGTTGAATCACCGCGAGTTCACGGGGCGTTCTGGCACGATGTTCGGATACGAGGGCCTTGGCTGCATCTACTGGCACATGGTTGCCAAGCTGCTGCTGGCGGTGCAAGAGTGCGTCTTCGAGGCGGCCGACCAAAATGCGCCGGAGTTGGAGGCCTTGTGCGTTTTCTATCGAAAGGTGCGCGATGGACTGGGCTACCGGAGGAATCCCGCGGCGTACGGTGCCTTTCCCACCGACCCCTACAGCCACACGCCTGCAGAGGGTGGCGCGCAGCAACCGGGTATGACCGGCCAGGTAAAGGAGGAGATTCTTTCACGATGGGGTGAACTGGGGCTGCGTGTGCGCGACGGACGAGTGCATTTCACCCCGGTGCTGCTGGATGCGCATGAGATTCCTCCTGACGGGGCACTTACCTTCACATGGGCGCGCGTGCCCTACGCGTTCCGACATGGTGCCAGGACCAAACTCCGGGTTCTCGACGAGCAGGGGTGGCGGGATTGTCCCGACCTCAGCTTCGATCCCAAACGCGTTAAAGCCGTCGAGGCTGAACTTTGCTTTCCGCACTGATGATGCGCTGCAGACAAACCTCAAATCGATCCACCATGGCGCCGAGAATTCCGAGCGTACCCAGACAGCTGCGGCATGCCCGCCGCCGCGGGGCAAAAGCATGACGAATTTGACACCCTTGCGGCGAGGCCGACGGACGTTTCTTGCGGCAGGACTCGCGGCTATGCTGCCCGTGCGCGCCGCTGGACGGCGCAAACTCACGGTGGCTACATTTCCCCTGCTGGACGAAATCCTGAAGGCCGCGCTGCCGCGCTGGCAGCGCAAGCATCCCGATGTCGAGATCCAGATCGTCAGCCGCCAGTATGCGGACCACCACACGGCGATGACAACTGCGCTCTCGACCTCGGTGTACCTGCCCGATGTGATGGCGCTGGAGTCCAGCTACGTCGGTCGTTTCTCGCAAGGCGGAGGCCTCGAGGACTTGGCGCAGGCGCCTTACCATGTGAGCCAGTTCCGATCACGCGTTGTCCCCTACGCATATGACCAGGCCGTCAATCGCCGCGGCGCGGTGGTGGCGATGCCGACCGACATCGGCCCCGGCACACTGCTTTACCGCACCGATCTGTTCAAGAAAGCCGGCTTGGGCGAGGCGGACCTTACGCCTTCGTGGGAAGCGTACGTCGACGCGGGTATCAAGCTTAAGGCGGTAACCGGCGCCTACCTGATTTCGAACGCTCAGGTGGTAAAGGACATCGCCATCCGCAGCGGCCTGCGGCCGGGAGAAGGGCTCTATTTCGACCAGGAGTCACGCGTGCTGGTCAATTCGCCGCGCTTTGTGCGTGCCTTCGAACTCGCGCGCAAAGTGCGCCGCAATAAGCTCGATGCCCGCGTCACTGCCTGGTCCAATGAGTGGGCTGAAGGTTTCCGTCGCGGCACGCTTGCGACCGATCTCTCCGGCGCCTGGATGGTCGGGCAGATGGCCAACTGGGTCGCGCCCAGCACCAAAGGGCTATGGCGCGCGGCACAGCTGCCGGAAAGCACATTCGTCGGATATGGCGGCAGCTATTACGCCATCCCGCGCCGCGCCGCGCCCGAGAACAAGCTTCTTGCCTGGGAGCTTATCCAGATGCTGACGCTCGATCGCGACCTCCAATTTGCGGCCTTCAAATCGCAGGACGCCTTCCCCGCATTGCTCGACACCTTCGACGACCCTTTCTTCGCGCAGCCGCTGCCTTTCCTCGGTGGGCAACCCGCGCGCCTGTTGTGGCGCGATGCGGCGCGCAAGATCACCGCAACGCAGGTGCACAAGCAGACCAACTTCGCCGACGAGGTGATCGGTACCGAACTCGACAACGTGCTCGACCACGGCAAGGACATCGGCCGCGCGCTAGCCGATGCCGAGCGACTGCTTGCGCGCCGCGCCCACCGTTGACCATGCGCTTGCCCGCCTTCCCTCGCCTTTCGCCACGCTGGGCACCCTATGTCTTCATCAGCCCCTTCCTGGTGCTGTTCGCGGTCTTTGGAGTATTTCCACTGCTGTTTTCGCTCTACCTCGCGTTCCAGTCGTGGGAGCCGACGAGCGGACTCAATGCGATGGATTACGTGGGCTTGGCCAATTTCGCGTTCGCACTCGAGGATGAATGGTTCTGGAAGTCGCTGAAAAACACCGCCTGGCTCGCCATCGCCACAGGCGTACCGCAGCATCTGGTGGCGATTCCACTGGCGGTGTTCATTCACAACTCGTTCAAGCGGCTGCG
>JANOKK010000831.1:0-5915 GCA_031419255.1 Betaproteobacteria bacterium | reverse complement strand
TATTGGTTTTATGTCCGTTCGCCCTGAGCCTGTCGAAGGGCCGGATGCGCGAGGCCCTTCGACAGGCTCAGGGCGAACGGATTGAGATTGACGTCACCGTTAAATCGCGCACCAGTCAGCAACTGAAAAAGTGTTCCTGGAATTCACGAAAACCTTGCCAATCAACCACGCCTCAATCACCCGCAACGCGTAAAATGTTCCCCTCACCGCCCGCTTGTTTCGACCACCGATCATGAGCAATACCCCCAACCTCGCCGTCACCGTCGCCTGGCTCAGTTTCGCGATTGCCTTCGCGCTCGGTGCAATATCCGCACGCACGCAATTCTGCACATTGGGTGCGGTATCCGACATCGTCAACATGAACGATTTTTCACGCATGCGCATGTGGGTACTGGCGATGGCGGTGGCGATCATCGGCTCGCAGGCGTTGTACGCTTTCGGCCTGATCGATCTTTCCAAAGCGTTTTATGTGCGCCCCAACGTGACCTGGCTTTCCTACATCCTCGGCGGTCTTGCGTTCGGCGTCGGCATGACGTTATCCAGCGGCTGCTGTAGCCGCACCTTGGTGCGCATCGGCGGCGGCAACGTGAAATCGCTGGTGGTGTTCGCCTTCCTCGGCATCTCGGCGTACATGACGATGAAAGGCCTGTTCGGCGTATGGCGCGTGAATTATCTCGATGTGATCAAGGTTGATTTGTCCGCGCAAGGCGTCAGCACGCAGGAATTCGGCGAGCTGATCGGCGCAATGTTGGGTATCGGCAAGAAAACCGCGCAAATCGCGATTGCGGCATTGGTCGCATTGCCATTGCTGGTGTTCGTGCTGGTCAGCGCGGATTTCCGCAAGAATCTCGATGGCTGGCTGGGCGGGTTGGGCTATGGCCTCGCGGTGGTGGCGGGCTGGTATGTGAGCGCGCATATCGGCTTCGGTGAAAACCCCGACACGCTGGAAGACGTTTTTTTCGGCACCAACAGCCGCGCGGCCGAATCGCTGACCTTTGTGGCACCCGTCGCGTACAGCCTCGAATTGCTGATGCTGTGGAGCGACAAGTCCTTGATCGTCACCTTCGGCATCGCTTCGACCGTCGGCATGATCCTCGGCTCGTTCGCGTATTCCACGATCACCAAACGGTTTCGTTGGGAAGGCTTCGGCAGCATCGACGATGTGAAAAAACACATTTTCGGCGCGATGCTGATGGGGTTTGGCGGCGTGACGGCGATGGGGTGCACGATTGGACAGGGCGTGACGGGACTTTCAACGCTCGCCATCGGCTCGTTTCTGGCATTGTCCGCAATGATTCTTGGCTGCTACGCGACGCTCAAGTATGAGTACTGGAAAATGATGCAGGAAGAGTGATTTCCAAGGGCGGGACAATCTTTGGATTGACCATGCCCGGCTGAAAAGTTATAATTTCAGGCTTTGCTGCGTCGGGTGTTGGATTTGTCGCGCGCACGTTTGCAACAATAGATTTTGCAGTAATGTTGGGTCGTTAGCTCAGTTGGGTGAAGCCGGGGTTTCAGGAAGCATGCTTCCCGCCGGATGAACCGGAAATGGCTGCGACCAACGGAAGTCCCTGTGGGACAGGACTTTCCGTGGAAGAGCAGCGGACTGGTTACATCAACGAAGATTTTGTAGTGGAAGTAATGTTGGGTCGTTAGCTCAGTTGGTAGAGCAGCGGACTTTTAATCCGTTGGTCGCAGGTTCGAATCCCGCACGGCCTACCAGTTTCAAAAAGAAGGGCTCAGGAGAAATCCTGGGCCCTTTTCATTTCTGTCGCAGCCCGCCATCGCATGAGGCTTGGGCACTCACATACGCAAGAAAATCGATCACGAACGCTTTGATCCCGTTTCAACGCAAGTAGTCACACCTATCACGATTGACTGCCAAGTTTTTTCTAAGCTGAGACGCATTTCTGATCGTGTCAGAAAAAGATAGGCTGTAGTTGATATACTGTATATATACACATAAAGTTGCAACGATAATTGGAGCCGACGACAAGTGATGAAAAACACCTTTATGGAGTTTTTTGCAGGTGGCGGAATGGCGAGGGCGGGCCTGGGTACGGAGTGGGAATGCGTCTTCGCAAATGACATCAGCGCAACCAAAGCAGAGTCTTACGTGGCGAATTGGGGAGACGCCGACCTCGCAATTGGGGACGTTTTCGACTTGACCACGCGCCAACTACCGACGATCGCAACAGACTTGGCGTGGGGATCGTTTCCTTGCCAAGATTTGTCTTTAGCCGGGAACGGTGCAGGTTTGAACGGAGAACGTTCCACGGCATTTTGGGGATTCTGGAAGCTATTGAAGGGCTTGATAGCAAACGATCGAAAGCCAAGAATGATCGTGCTTGAAAACGTCGTGGGTACCCTGACGTCACGCGGTGGTGAAGATTTCGCAGCGATCATCAAGGCAGTTGTTGCTGGTGGCTATCGCGTTGGTGCCATGGTTGTAGATGCTGTCCATTTCGTGCCTCAGTCTCGTCCGCGGGTATTCTTCGTGGCAATTGATAATTCGCTTGTCGTCCCGGACACGCTCCGTACGGATGGGCCACTTCCGTCATGGCACAATGCATCTCTAATTAGAGGATTTCATCAGCTCCCGTCGCGACTCAAAGACGAGTGGCTTTGGTGGAATCTTCCATCGAAAGCCGGACCGACGGCCACACTTGATGATCTCGTTGAGGCCGAACCGAGTGGAGTGGCCTGGCACACAGCCGCCGAGACAAAAGCATTGCTAACGATGATGACTCCGCTAAACCGAAGAAAAGTGATAGTGGCGCAAGCCGCCGGCAAACTCAAAGTCGGCACAATCTACCGACGTACGCGACTAGGGGAACAACGGGCCGAAGTTCGGTTTGACGGGATTTCCGGTTGCCTGCGGACGCCGTCAGGTGGTTCGAGTCGCCAAACTATTATCATCGTGCGAGATAGTGAAATTCGCACAAGACTCATTTCGCCAAGGGAAACAGCTAGGCTAATGGGTCTGCCCGATACTTATAAACTTCCCGTGCGGTACAACGACGCATATCACTTGTGCGGGGACGGAGTAGTCGTGCCGGTAGTGGAACACATCGCAAAGTCGATTCTCAACCCGATGATGAAGGCCAATCGACAAACCGCACTGCGGTCCGTTGCATGACTACATCCAAGGCAAGTAAGCCAAAGCCCAAGTCGGCTAAGGCTAAAAAAGACGTACCGTTTGAAGTGGCATCCCTTCGGGCAAACGTTGCGGAATTCTTCAAGCGAAGCGAAACGGTAGGTAGAACAAAAATAAGTGTCGGCCAGATTCGCTGGGCCGTATATGCCTTCTTCGACTACGATGGCGAGCCAATCTATGTCGGCCAAACTAAAGAGGGCGTAAGTGTGCGAGTAGGGAGGCACCTCACCGGTCAACGGTCAGATGCAGTCGCCAAGAGTGTGCTCGATCCCTTTGAAGTTCGGTCAATTCATGTGTTCCCGCTGATTCAATTTCAACTCGTGAGCGACAAGAAAACTCCCGAATATAAGCAAGCCAAAAAGTACCTGGATAGTCTGGAGTTCGTGGTCTACCAGCAGCTTAAGCTGCGTTCCAAGTTCCACGCCGTGCTGAACGAGGCGATTCCGAAAAAGGGAGAGACAGTTGCAGTACCACATGCGTTGACTGCAGTCCTTGTCTCTGACGAGGTCTTCAAACTCAGAAGTAACCGTGACACGCGAGCGGCACGACGTGCACAGACGATAGCGTCGCTAAGCAAGTCAATTAGTGAACGCGAAGTCACGCTTGGCATAAGACGGACGTTTCTGACGCAAGCAAAACGGCTGCAACAAATCGCCAGCGATAACTTGGAATACTTCAGTGAGGGAAAGTCGCACGCAGAAATCAATGAGGACGCGGAGTCTGATGAGCAAGTCGAGGAAACTTAGCGCGCGCTTTTGGTTTTTGCCTAGAGCAGGCGCAAGGAAATCAATTTTCGTAAAATGGCAAAGTTGAAATTCCGTCGTGAATATTTTCCGCGAATGTCAGTGCATGTTGCCAAGTGTGGGCTGGTGTTAGCGTAATTAAAACAGTGTGTTTGCTCAACTATTAATCCGTTGGTCGCAGCTTCGAATCCCGCACGGCCTACCAGTTTCAAACAAAAAGGTTCAGGAGAAATCCTGGGCCCTTTTGTTTATTGCGTCCCGCCCGGCATTGCCCACAACACCGATCTGATGCGCGTGCTCAAAGTCGTGCAATTACCAAGCTTGCCGGCATCGAGTTTGTGCAATAACATATTGATGCATAAACACCAACATGCGAGATTTAATATGAGCCGCCTCACCATCACAATTTCCGACCTGCGTTACCGTGCGTTGAAAGAAGCCTCCGCGCAACGCGACAAGACGATCGGGCAATTGATCGAAGAAAGCCTGGAGTTCTACGGGATCAAAAGCCGTGAGGATGCGCGCGCGCTCGTGCAGCGCGCCCGGCGGCACAGCGGCTTGAGTGAAGCGCGGGCTATGTCGCTCGCCACTAAAGAAGTGAAACTCGCGCGCAAGCGCTGAGCAGACGCGCCATACAAGACTCCCGCTTTCATGCCGCCGCCGATCATTGTCGACACCAACGTAGTGGTCGCCGGGCTGTTGACCGCCCGCGCCGATTCGCCGGTGGCCCGCGTCCTTGACGGAATGCTTGCGACCGCTTTTCCGTTTGCGATTTCCGACGCGCTTCTTGCCGAATACCGGACGGTGTTACGACGCCCATCACTGCGCAAGGCTCACGGATTGACGCAGGATGAACTCGACACCATTTTGGTGGAGCTTGTGCAGCGCGCAATTGTTGTTGCACCCGTACATGCAACGCCAGCCCCCGATCCCGGCGATCAACATCTTTGGGAATTGCTCGCGGCGCGCGAAGACTTGTTGCTCGTCACGGATGATGCGAAATTGCAACGCGATCGAGCGATGGGGTCGCGAATACTTGCGCCGGCAGCCTTTGTAGAAGCTTGGCTATTGCCTCAGTAAGAATCGGATGGTGTTGCGTGCCCTCGACTCTACTCATGGCCTGTCGGCCACCGTCTCCCTCGCAGTGCATTGGCGCATTTACGGAAGGACTTATGATCGAACGGGATTACCTGCGGCTCATTTTCAACCCAGGATACTTTGCACCCGCTTCCGCAATCCCGGCAACACATCTTACTCAAACCACGCATTCTTTTTCAACCAGATATTGTTGCGCGGACTGGGATGCGGCAGCGGCAACGATGCGGGCCAGTGATCGCGCCAGGCGAGCACGAGTTCGGTCAACGCGACGCCTCGCGATTCCGGCATGTGCCAGGCTTGCGCGTATTGGCCGATCACCAGCGTCAACTCGATGGCCGGCATTCGCGCAAGTAATTTTTCTCGCCACGCTGGCGCACATTCGGGGCGCGGTGGCAGATCGCCGGAAGTGCCCGTGCCGGGGTAGCAGAATCCCATGGGCAAGATCGCGATGCGTGTGGCATCGTAGAAAGTCTCTTTGTCGATGCCCATCCATTCTCGCAATCGATCGCCGCTGGCGTCGTCGAACGGCACACCGCTCTCATGTACTTTTCGCCCCGGTGCCTGTCCCGCGATCAGGGTGCGGGCGCGAGGATCGACTTGCACTACTGGGCGCACGCCGTGTGGGAGGGAAGCCGCGCAGAGTTCGCAGGCACGGACTACTTTCAATAGCGCAATCGTTTTTCGATCCGCTGCGGGTTTTCTTTCGCTCATGAGAATCCAAATCAGCGTAGTGAGATCTTGCCGGTTACCATCGTCAACTAAAGTACCGTTTGCCCTGAGGTATCGAAGGGCTGGATGCATCAAGCCCTTCGATACCTCAGGGCGAACGGAGAAGGAGCATCCGCATGACGGTGTCAATAATAGGTTAGCTCGCGCGCCTTGCCACGAAAAACCCGATACGCATACACCGTGTAGCC
>JANOKK010000830.1:0-11019 GCA_031419255.1 Betaproteobacteria bacterium | reverse complement strand
CTTTTTGAACGGCGTCCATCGATAGGGCGCGGATGGCGTTGGCGAGGGTGGTGCGGGAAGGAGTGGTCATGGGGGCGTGGGAGATGTGGGGAAGGGTCAAACGGCCAGGCAAAATTTGCGGGATCGGGAAACAAGCGCCGGGCGGCGGATGGAACGCAGATTATAATTTATGCCTTCGCCTTCCCCTCGCCTTTTCCTTGCGTTTTTTATTGCTATTGCGCAAGTCACTTTTCAGGAATTCGCCATATGAAGGGCCTTCACATCATCGGCGATCTGCATCACTGCGCGGCGGATGAGTTTCTCGAATCCGCGGATGCCTTGAGGGTGCTTTGTGTGACCGCGTGCCATGAGGCCGGGCTCACGGTGTTGGGCGATCATTTTTATCAATTCAAAGGTGCCGATGCCACGCAGATCGGCGGTGCGACCGGCGCTGTGATCCTAGCTGAATCGCATCTCGCCATTCACACCTGGCCGGAACGCAATCAAGCCACGCTGGATGTATACGTGTGCAACGTCACCATTGACAACAGCGCCAAGGCGGAGCGACTTTTTCAGCGCATGAGTGGCGCGCTGCGACCCGCCGACATCGTGATTGAGCGCGTCTGGCGCGGCAAGGAACTCCCCGGCAGAACCTTTGCCGCCATCGCGGCATAAGTCGCGTCGCCGAATAGTCATGCGCCTCATCGAAGCACTCAATGCCGATTCGGGCGTGTATTTCGAGGGCACGCTGATCGATTCGCACCAGTCCCGGCATCAATTGATCGAAGTATTCGACACGCCGGCGCTCGGCAAACTGATGCGCATCGACGGTGCCAACATGTTGAGTGAGCGCGACGAATTTTTCTATCACGAGAATCTGGTTCATCCCGCAACACTTTCCCATCCGTCGCCCAAACACGTGCTGATCATTGGCGGTGGCGATGGGGGATCGGCCGAGGAATTGCTCAAACATCGCTCGATCGAAAAAGTCGTCATTGCGGAGCTTGATGCCAGCGTAGTTAACATGGCGAGGAAACATTTTCACGCGGTGCATCGCGGCGCACTCGATAACGCGCGGGTGGAAATCCGCATCGGCGATGGGTTCGATTTCTTGCGCGCCTCCGGCAGTGAATGGGATCTGATTTTGCTTGACCTGACGGACCCCGGCGGTGCGGCGGATGCATTGTATACGCCCGAGTTTTATGCCAATTGCCGGCGCGCATTGCGTGATGGCGGCGCGCTGGTCATGCATTTGGGATCGCCGTTTTCGCATCCCGCGCGCTTCATTTCCGGCATGAATCAGTTGCGAGCCGTTTACAAAATAGTTGCACCTTATTTTGTGCATATCCCCGCCTATGGGGCGACATGGGGATTCGCGGTCGCATCCGATACGCTTGATCCGCGCATTCTTGACGCGGTGGAAATCGATGCGCGGCTCAATGAGCGTCATATCGGTGATCGCCGCTATTACGATGGCGAGATCCATCGCGCCTTGTTCGCGGTTCCCGCTTACATTCGCGACGCGCTGGCGATGGTCGAGTAACGGTTGCGCCGACTTCCACTCCGGTCGGCATCGGCTAAGATAGCGTTTTCGCGTGTTCCGAGGGCGTTGATATGTTGAAGCGCATCCGAAAATCCAGTGGCCATGTCACGCTCGTGCTGATCGGCGCGGCTGCACTCACGGCAGGGCTCAGTGGCTGCTCCAAAGAGGACGTCCGCCGCGATGTATATGCGAGCAAGGCCGATTGTCTCGCCGACTGGGGCAATAGTCCTGCGGATTGCGAGCCTGCCTATGATCGCCCCACTGGCAACGCCGCCACCACGCACTACTATGGGCGGCCCTATACCTATAGCGGCGGCTCATCGGCGTCGCGCTCGGGGAGAACCATCGGCAGTTCCACGGTGAGCCGGGGTGGATTCGGTCGCAGCGGTGTTTCGTCGTCGGGCTGAAATGAGCCCTGTCTCACGACTGCCCGCGCTATCGGTCGAGGATATCGATGCGCTCTCAGCGTTACTCACCGATGCCGTCGTCAATGGCGCATCGGTCGGCTATGTGCTGCCCGTTGAGGTTGCGTTGATTAACGCGTATTGGCGTGGCATCGCCGATGAAGTCGCCGCTGACGCGCTTGCCTTGTTCGCCGTGAAACGCGATGAACGCATCATCGCCTCGGCGCAACTCGCGTTCTGCGGCAAGCCCAACGGTCGGCATCGTGCTGAGGTGCAAAAAGTGCTGGTGCATTCCTCCGCCCGGCGTCTGGGCTTGGGCCGCGCGCTGATGCGCGCGGTCGAGCAGCATGCGCGCGAATGCGCTCGCTCGTTGCTGGTGCTCGACACCGAAACCCACAGCGCGGGGCAGAAATTGTATGAAGCGTTTGGCTATCAAGCGGCCGGCGTGATTCCGAAATTCGCCATCGGCAACTCGGGTGGTTTCGTGCCGACGACCTACATGTACAAAATTCTCGACGAGACGACATGAAACGGCTTGACCGCGTTCCCCGTCCCGACTGGCCGCAAAAGATGGAGGCGCTGGGGTTTTCGTTTCACTCCATCGACGGCATTTATTGGGACGAACGCGCCTGCTACCAATTCAGTTCCGCTGAAATCGATACGCTGGAAACGGCGACTGAAGACTTGCATGAACTGTGCGTGAATGCCGCCGGTCACGTCATCAAATCCGGCGACTATGGACGCTTCGCGATTCCGCCCGAATTTGTGCCGATGATCGAGCGTTCGTGGAACGATGACGAGGCGACTTTATTCGGCCGTTTCGATTTTTCCTGGGATGGGGAGAATGGAAATTCGGGACCGCCGAAAATGCTTGAGTACAACGCTGATACCCCGACTTCGTTGATCGAAGCGAGTGTGGCGCAGTGGTATTGGATGCAGGACGCGGTGCTGCCGACCGAGCCGCGTGCGGATCAGTTCAACAGCCTGCATGAAAAATTGATTGAGCGCTGGAGGGAAATCGCCGAAGAGTTGTCGTCAAAAACCGTGCATTTCGCCTGCGTCGGCGAATCCGAAGAAGATGTCGGCAATCTCGATTACCTGTGCGATGTCGCGACGCAAGCCGGCATCACCACGAAATTTATCGACATCGCCGATATCGGCTGGGACGCGGTCGCGAAGAAATTCGCCGACCATGAAAATAGCGAAATCACGTCGCTGTTCAAGCTCTATCCGTGGGAATGGATGGTGCGCGAGGCCTTCGGCATGAATCTCTTGAACAGCAACCTGCGTGTGATCGAGCCCGCGTGGAAAATGTTGTTGTCGAACAAGGCGATTCTGCCGGTGCTTTGGCAATTGAATCCGGGACATCCCAATTTGTTGCCGACGTTCTACGAACCGCAAAAATTCGCCACCGACTTCGTGAAAAAACCGATGCTCTCGCGCGAAGGTGCCAACGTCACCATCACCACCGACAATGGCGAGATCGCGATTCCCGGCGAATACGGTGCGGAAGGATTCATCTATCAGGCCTATCATCCGCTGCCGGTGTATGCGGGCAGCCATACCGTGATCGGCAGTTGGATCATTGGCGATGCGGCGGCGGGCATCGGCATCCGCGAGGATGAATCACCCGTCACCAAAAACACCAGCCGTTTTCTGCCGCACTATTTTGTTTGACGTTTTGACGCACTGACGAATAAAGAGGAAAACCCATGACCCAATACCAAATTCTGGAATCGTTCGGCGGCTTCGATGATTTCCTGCTCTATCTCGCGATTTCCGGCGTGTTGCTGGCAATGTTCGTCGCACTTTACGTGCGGATCACGCCCTACCGCGAAATCGCGCTCATTCGCGACAACAACATGGCGGCGGCATTCAGTCTTTCCGGTGCCATCATCGGTATGGTGATTCCGCTCGCCAATGCCGTGGAGTACAGCGTGAACCCGATCGACATGGCGATCTGGGGATTCCTGGCGCTCGCGATTCAACTGCTCGTCTTCGTCATCGCGCGCATCGCCTTGCCGACCATCGTGGTCGATATCCCTGCTGGCAAGACCGCGCCGGGATTTTTTCTCGGCGCAATATCGATTGCGGCGGGGTTGTTGAATGCGGCGTGCATGAGCTATTGAATCGGTAAAGTCTAGCACTGGCAGAGCGTTTGGGGCGAAAGTGTCCGGAGATGGCCGTGTTTGCTAGAGTTTGTTCAAACGTTAAGGCTAATGATGTGGCAATCAAATAGGTTGGTCGCAATTTCTTTCCCCGCGTAGGCGGGGATTCAATGTTGTCTTGCGTGCCAAGCGAAAATTGGGCCATGCCGATGCGGCGGCTTGGCGTTCGGCAGGCGCGGAGCTTGCTCCGCGAATTCCCCGCCTCTCCCCGCCTACGCGGGGGAAGGTTGAAATAATCTCGGGATCAAATTGCCTATCCTCATTGCAGTACTTGCCCTTCTCCTGGGCCTGATCCATGGCACGTATGCCAACGCCGATCCGGTCACAACGGACACCAGCGCGACGGCGACACCGCCAACCGTGCTCGAAAAAATCATTGTCTCTGGCGAGCAGCCTGGCCCCGGTCTATGGAAAGTAACCAAGGGCGATCACGTGTTGTGGATTGTCGGCACGCAAACGCCGGTGCAGAGGAACATGACGTGGCGCGCGAAAGGCGTCACGGCGCTGGTCGCGGACGCACAGGAGATTCTTTCTGAGCCGGGCGCTTCCGTGACGGCGAAAAAAATTGGCTACTTCACCACGCTCACGCTATTGCCGTCGCTCATGGATGCGCGCAAGAACCCTGGCGGCGCGACCCTCAAAGAGGTGGTGCCCGCCGAGCTTTAACGTCGCTGGGAAGTGCTGCGGCAAAAATATGTCGGCGAATATAACGTGAATGACGAAGAAAACGACCTCGACCGCTGGCGGCCGATTTTTGTCGCGCTGCGTTTATATTCGCGCGCGATCAATCAATCCGGCATGACGAGCACCAATCCGGTATGGCCCACCATTGTCGCCGCCGCCGCCAAGCATCGCGTCAAGATTACCGATGTCAAGTTCGAGCCGGAAATCATCGAGCCGCGCGCCGCCGTTCGCGAGTTCAGCGCGTCGCGGCTCGCCGATATTGAGTGTTTCGAAAAAACCATCGAGCGCATTGAAACCGATCTGGTGGCGATGCGCGCTCGCGCCAACGCATGGGCCGTGGGCGACGTGGCGGCACTGCGCAAATTGCCGGCGATCGATCAGCGCGCGGCGTGCGAGGCCGCACTGCGCGCGGCACCATTCATGAAATTGTTTGGCGCGAACGACTTGTTGCTACAAATAGAAACTGCCTGGCTGAACGCGGTCGACGCAGCGTTGACGAAGAACAAAGTCACCCTCGCGGTGTTGCCGATCGCGCAACTGGTGACGCCCAAAGGCTACGTGGCGAAATTGCGATTGAAGGGCTATCGCGTGGAAGAGCCGGATGCGGCGGGGGAGTGAATCGCGCATTTATTTTGAGCGCACCATTCTTGTGAACAGCGCATAGGCGGCGAGCGCACCGAGAATTTGCATGAGAATGAACATCGGCGCATCGACCGCGCGGATGCCGGCAAACGTGTCGGTCATGGATCGCGCAATCGTCACGGCGGGATTCGCAAACGAGGTCGAGGCGGTGAACCAGTAGGCCGCCGTGATGTAGCAAGCGACCATCGCCGCGACGCGATCGGGTGCCGCGCGCACGCCGTGCAGAATCACCGTGAGCAAGCCGAAGGTCGCGACAAATTCGCTGAGCCACTGCGCGCCGCCGCTGCGCGCATGTTGCGATGGAAAAATCAGCGGCAACTCGAACATCAGGTGGGCAATGGCCACGCCGACGAGGGCACCGGCGATTTGAACGATAACAAACGGGAACGCCATGCGGCGCGGCAGCCGGCCCGCAGCATATTCGATCATCGTCACGGCGGGATTGAAGTGCGCACCGGAAAGCGGTGCGAACATCGTGATCAATGCATATAGCGCGCAGCCGGTCGCAATCGAATTCGCCAGCAGCGCAATCGCCGTGTTGCCCTCCGCGAGGCGCTCGCCCATGATGCCCGAGCCGACCACGGTCGCGAGCAATAGCATGCTGCCCATGAATTCGGCGGCGAGTTTTTGCGACGAAATGGGAACCACCAGTGCGCGCTCGCTCATGGCGCGTGGATGCGTGCAAGTTCGCGCGCAAGCACTACGCGATCGAGCGATTCCACCGGCAGCGCAACCAGGCGTGCGATGTCTGCACGGATCGCGAGAAAAACACGCTCGAAGGCGCGGCGCTTGTCTGCATCGGTGCCGGGTTCAGTGGACGGATCGGGAAAGCCCCAGTGCGCGGTCGCGGGTGCCGTGCCATGAGGGGCCGCCCACACCGGGCAGGTTTCGACCGCCGCGTTGTCGCAGACGGTGATGACGATGTCCATCGCGGGCGCGGTGGTTCCTGATTGGCCCTCGGCAAATTCATCCCACGATTTGCTGCGAACACGATCAGTGGGGTAGCCGATCGCATCCGCCATCTCGATAGCGAACGGATTGACTCGCCCGCTCGGCGCGCTGCCCGCGCTGAAGGCCTTGAATCGGCCGTGCCCGAGTGTGTTCAGCAGCGCCTCGGCCATCACCGAGCGCGCCGAATTGTGCGTGCAAAGGAACAGCACATTGCACAAACGCTCAGACATTGCAGCACGCCTTGGCGGTGTCGTTTGCGTTGGCACCCGGCGTTGCCAACGTTGAAGGACAGCAGGTGGTGCTGCAACCACCGTCGCTCGCTGATGTTTCGTTGCCGGCTTTACCTTGATGACTCTGCTCGCCGTAGAAAGGAATGGTGTCGAGCGATCGAAACGATTCCCACGCGATGCCGGAAGGATCCTGCACCCAGTATTTGTCCGATTTGGCGTAGCAGCAATTGGCCCCTTTTTCGGCGGCAATGGAGGTGTCGGCGTTTTTCAGTCGGGCGTGAATTTCTTCCAGCTCAACGTCTGACTCCGCCTGAAAGCCAAGGTGATTGAGACCTTCATTGGATGCGCGTTCGGAAATGGCGAAATTGACGCGTGGATCATCGAGCATCCATTTGGCGTAGTCTGGTTTCTCCACCGTCGGCGGCATGCCGAAAATGGCGGAATAAAAGCGAGTGCTTCGTTGAAGATCGTTGACGGCGATGTGAACGTGAAAGCGTTTCATGATTTATTCCTTTTGACGGTTGATGGGGATTTTTGTCGCGCATTGACGGCTGCGCGGACGGGTTTACAAACCGCGATCGCCACCGTGCCCGGCGCACAACCCGAACCGGCGCAGCAGTTTTCGGTGAGATAATCGACCAAACCATTCATGGTCGCAAAATTGGCCGAGTAGATGATCGAGCGGCCATTCGGTGTGGCGATGGTGAGGCCCGCTTGCGTCAGCTCTTTCAGGTGAAATGACAAGGTCGCGTTGGCGATACCGAGCGCTTCGGCAATCGCACCGACCGCCAAGCCTTGCGGCCCGGCTTCCACCAGCAACCGGAAGATGGCCAGCCGCGATTCCTGAGCCAGGGCACCGAGGGCATTGATAATTTGTTTGGTTTCCATATTTCCAATAGTATGGAAATGATAACCCCTTGTCAATCCTTTTTTGTAAGAATTTTCTGACCGCGCTGACAGATAGTTCCAGACCATGCAAATACGCGCAAAATGTTTACCTCACGCCCACGCCACCAATATGAACGCGCATGCGCAAATTGTTTCGCGCCTCAACGAATGAAAAATAGATGAATTCTCTCTACACAAAATTGACCGCCATTTTTTTTGCCGCCGTATCGCTGGCAATACCCACGGCAGACGCCCAATCGCTGAAGCCGCTGGAATTCGGCGTCGGCTTGTTCCAGCCGGACAAAGAGAAAAACGACGCAACCTACCAGCCGCTGGCCGATTACCTCGCCAAGGCGTTGGGCCGACCGGTAAAACTGCGCACTGTGGACACGTGGGAAGGCCTCGCCAAATCGCTCGCCTCTGGCGAAACAGACATGGCCTTGATGGGGCCGTGGGGCTATGTGCTGGCCAATCATCAAGCGGGGGCGGAAGCGATCGCCACCATTCTTTATCAGGGCAAGCCGGAATATTTCGCGATCATGGTGACCGGGCCGAAGAGCGGCATCCGCAATATCGACGACATGAAAGGCAAGACTTTTGCCTTCGGCGACAAAGGTTCGACCTCGGGTTATTTGATTCCGAGCCACGAATTTCAGAAGCGCGGCATTGATCCCGGCAAGTATTTTTCCCGCGTGGTGTACACCAAGCATCAGGCGATCGAAACGCAAGTCACGCGCGGTGAACTCGATGCGGGCGCCGATTACAATCGTAACCGCGACGCGATGATCAATGACGGCCTCATCAAGGCCGCCGACAGCCGCATCGTCTGGACGTCCGACCCGTTACCGAACGATGCGTTCGCGGTATCGAAAGAGTTGGCAAAAGACAAAGCATTGACCGCAAAACTGGTGAGCGCATTGGAAGAGATTGGTGCGCGATTGAAAGCACAGCCGAATTTGCTGCCGAACAATTACACCGGCTTTGTTGCGAAGACCAACGCGTATTACAAGCCGATCCGCGACGCGGGATTGGAAAGCGGGAAATTGACGCCGGTGAAGAAGTAAGTGCGTAGATTTCGCGTTAGACATAAGGAATGTCATCCCCGGATCAAATCCGGGGCAAGCTCTGAGCGCAGCAAGGGACCTTGTTGCATGGCGAGATCCTTCCCCCGGATCAAGTCCGGGGCTAAAGGCCGCTCAGGATGACACGTCTTTAAAAATGTCCTCACCGACCCACATTGCTGAAGCGCGCATTTCCACCGATGTTGCCGCAACATCGCAGCACGTAGTGCGCCTGACTGGCTTCTCCAGCCGCAAGAGCGCACTGTTGCTGGCAGTCTATGCCTGTCTGATCGTCGCTTGCCTCGCGAGTCTCTATCAGGCGGGCGATTTGTCGCTCGGCCGCAAACCTTGGGAAAATTTTCTTGCCACCGCCGGCGAACTCTCGCGCCCGAGCTTCATCGATGTCTGGTTTGGTGAACCACAACTCGAATATAAATCCGACGATGGCCGCGTGCTGCGTGTCGAGGATCGCCGTGCCACCGAAGCCGCATTCATCAAAAGCCTCGCCGGTGCGGTTTGGACCACGCTGAAAATCGCGACACTTGGCTCGTTGCTGGCGGCAATCCTTGGCGCGCCATTGGGTTTTTTGTCCGCGAGGAACATGCATGCACCAACAATCGTCGCGTGGCTTGCACGACGCGTGCTGGACGTGTGCCGCTCGATCCACACGTTGGTGTTTGGCCTTTTGATCGTCGGCATCATTGGGCTGGGCCCGATGGCGGGCATTCTCGCCATCGGCCTGCATTCGATGGGCACCTGGGGAAAACTCTACGCGGAATCGATCGAGACGCTCGACATGCGGCCGCTCGAAGCGGTGCGTGCGACAGGTGCAACGCCGGTGCAGGTATGGATGTTCGCCGTATGGCCGGCGTTGTTGCCGAATTTCATTTCGAATCATCTCTACATCTGGGAATACAACATCCGCGACTCCACCGTGCTGGGTTTGATCGGCGCGGGTGGTCTCGGTTTGTTGGTGTCGGAAGCGGTATCGCTGTTTCAATGGGGTCGCCTTGCGACATTGCTGATCGCGATTGTCTTAATGGTGGTTGCCTTCGATACGCTTTCACGCAAGATTCGTGCGGCGATTCAATAAGCCCCGTTTCGCGAATCCGTGGCTTGCAGGTGACTGTCGTGTAGTGGCCGTTCGCCCCCAACCCATAGCACCCGTCGGCGAACCGCAATACAATGAAGCGTCTCCACAATCGTTGATTCGATCCGCCGCCGGCCATGACCTCCGTCACAACTCTCGCCAAGCCTTTCAGCAAGCCGATCTCACAATGTCCGTATTGCGATCACGTGAGTCCGCCGGGCTCCAAATTCTGCGGCGAATGCGGCGCGGCCTTGCACCTGTTGCCGTGCCCGCATTGTGGGGCGGTCAACGACATCACGATCGCGAAAAGTTGTTATCGCTGCCACGGCGATCTTCCCGAAAATTCGGCGTCGAAGCCCGCATCCGCGCCAATACCGGAGGCACCTGAACCCGCACCACTGTTGCCGGACAAGTCCGCAACGATTACCGCGACCTATACCGAAATGGCCGCAGAGCCTTCTTCGCGCCAACGCCCGCATGTGTGGGTGGTGGGCATCGTACTCGTCGCGTTTGCCGCCGCCAGCTACTACGCGTATCGGCAGCGCTCCGCTTTGACAACAAGTGAGAAGCCGCTAGATGCCGCCGTGCAGGCGGAGAAAAAAATGCCGGCACCCGCTTCGACAGCGACGTTGCCCATCAGGACTAGCGATCCCGCTACCGCGTCAAGCGCGACTGCCTCGCCAGCGGAAAAAACCATCACTAAATACATTGCACCCAGCGCACCGGCCACCACCGCGAAACCCGAATCGCCACCAGCGCCGAAGCGTGATGCGGTGGCGACGGATACGGCAGCGCCACCCATTTTGTCACCCGCAACGTCATCTGCCGCCAGCCCGACCCTACGCACGGGCAGCGGTCGCGGCACGGCACGGCGCGATGTCGCAAACGTGCCCGCGAGTGCGCCACCGAGCGTGGAACCCGTCAAGAACACCCTTTTGAACAAGCCGAACATCGGCCCCTGCACCGAAGCCGTCGCGGCGCTCGGATTGTGTACGCATGACCCCAACGCCCGGAGGTAACAACATGACATTCCGACTATTTCGCCACGCACTCTTGATGGCACTCGCCGTGCTCATTCCGCAGGTCGCGCTCGCGGCAGCCGAATACAAAATCGTCACGGCCTCCGACAAAGGTACGTACTACGCGATCGGCAAGGATCTTGCCAAATTGGTTGCGCCCGACGCCAACATCAATCTGGAAGTCGTGGCCACGTCGGGATCGGCGGCCAACGTAAAAATGCTGCGTTACGACGCCGGCGTGAAATTCGCGATCGTGCAGGCCGATGTGTATCAAGCGTTCATTGATCGCGGCATCGGCGGCAACGCCGAAGCCGCCTCGATCATTCGCCCGCTACGCGTAATCCTGCCGCTCTACAACAC
>JANOKK010000829.1:0-7379 GCA_031419255.1 Betaproteobacteria bacterium | reverse complement strand
CGCATTGCTTTGATCACTGAAATCAAGTGTCATGGTTCCGACCTTGGTCACGACAAACTGTGCCGGGTTGTAATTTACGCCGAGCCATGCGGAACTCACTGTGGAGTAGATATTGCCGGTAAATTTGGTACCCGTCCACGTTCCATCCGGCACCGTGTAAAACACAGTCCGACCCATCGAATCATAGGTATACCAAACCGGGAACAAGACGCGGTTATGTTGCGCAATATTCATACCCCAGCCATTTTGATCTATGCCGGCCCACCACATGTCGCCGACCTGCAATCTTGCGAGGCCATCATCGGCACCAAATGGCTGGCGAACGAGGGTTTTGCTGCCACTCACGCCGTTTATGGTGTAAGTGAGCGCGGCCGAGCCGTTAGTGTTGTAAGTAATTGTCGCCGTGCCTACCGTGGTGCCGGGCAAAAACTGGCTAGACAAATAAGAGCTGAACGGCGAAGAGGTCGGTTGATAGAGCGCGCCCGTAAATGCGGTGTTGGAGGCATTCCATGTTCCTTGTGGCAAGACATACCAGATTGGATTGCCACTCGCGTCATAAACGAACAGGACGATGAATTGATTGCGACCGTGTTGGGTAATGGAAACGCCCCAGCCATTCTCGGATGCGCCGACCCACCACATATCGGTTGCGTCTGCCGCACCGACCACGGGCGTAATTGGCACCACAACTTGTTCAAATCCTGAATCCAATACATGTGGATACGTAACGACATAGTTATGAGTGCCGGACGTGATAGCGGAAATTGAACAACTGGCGACACCGACGTCCGTTGCACCTGGAAGCAGTGAAATAGCCACCGCGCCACAACCAGACAATGCAGTACCGTTCTCATTGAAGGCAACCGTGTTGGTCAGATTCAGACCCGCAACGATTGCTTTCAAGACAACCGTCGCGCCAACCGTCGGTTGAATCGGGTTCGAAACGACGCTTAACGAAACGCTACGCGTATTGATCAATTGGACGTGCGAGGTGGTATTGCCGGGGTTGTTGGCGTCGCCACTATAAGTTGCGGTATAGGTAGTACCGCTGATGGTGTTAAAGCTCGCAGGAACCGGGCAAGATGTACTACCGGCGACCACTGGTACGGCATTGCAAAGTACCACAGGTCCTGTGCCAGTAATGATTGAAAAAGTCACAGAGCCAGTCGGATTTGTACCCGTGACATTCGCCGTCAATATGAATGATGATCGATATATGGATGGATTGCTCGATGACGAAAGTCCGACAGCGCCGGGTACGATTACGGTGAAGCTTCCCGTAGCAGGCGGAGCCGCCGCAAAATTAGCATTGCCAGCCTGCACCCCTTGCAATGTGCAAGTGCCTAAAATCAGCAAGGTAATTGTTGTGCCATTGACGCCTGACGAGGTACAAACCGTCGGTGTCATCGACGTAATCGTTACCGGCAGTCCCGATGTCGCCGTTGCAGAAATCGTTACCGGCGGCGAACCCAATGGCACGTTGGCCAATCCACCAAACGAGATGGTTTGCGCGCCTACTGCGATCGCAAATGTTTGCATTACTTGCGGTGCAGCAGAGAAATTCGCGTTGCCGGCCTGATTCGCAGCGATCGTGCAACTGCCTACCGCTTGAGTGGTAAATGTACTACCAGTGACCGTGCAAATCGCGCCAGTCAAACTCGAGTAGGTAATTGGCAGCCCCGACGATGCGGTCGCTAGCGGGCTGATGGCTTGTGGAGACGCGCTGAATGGCCGGCCGGCCTGCGCACCGAACGTGATGGTCTGTGCGGCCGCCGTGATCGCGACATTCTGCGGGACGGCCGTGGCGACATTGAAATTTGCATCGCCTGGTTGGGTCGCGCTGATCGTACAAGTGCCGCCCGCAAGGATCGTCACGGTTGTTCCCGACACTGAACATACCAGCGGCGTCGTCGAAACATAGGTGATCGCCAATAGGGACGTCGTGGTTGCCAGTGGTGCAATCGCAAACGTCCCGCTTGCTACAAACGGCCGTGATGGCGTTGCTTGCGCGGCAAAGGTGATGGTTTGATTCGCTTTCGCAATCGTAATCACCAGGATCTGGTTGACAGTCGGTGTTGGCGCACCGACGGATGTCGCGGTCATCGTGAAGTTAAACGTACCGGCCGCGTTAGGCGTTCCTGTAAGGGTCGCCGTACCGACATTCGCGCCGCCAGAGGTGAACACCAGATTGGAGGGTGCCGCGCCGGCTGTAATCGTCGGAGTTGGCACGCCATTGGCGGTGACATTAAATGTTGGAATCGCGGTACCAACCGTCCCCGCCAACGCAGCTCCGCTGGTGAAGTTTGGCGTCACCGGTGTCGCCGCAGGTTGGAATACATTGCTTGCGGCGGATGCCGGGCCGGGGCCTGCGCTATTCGTCGCAATGACGGTACAGGTGTAGTTCTGGCCATTGGTCAAGCCGGTAATGACGTGGCTCAGACTTGTGGTTCCGGTGTTTGTGTCGGTACCACCCGCTGGCAAGCATGTCGCGGCATAGGTCAGCGTTCCCACCGCAACGCCGCCGGTATTCGCCGGTGGCGTGATCGTCAATGTGCCCTGCAAGTTCCCGGCGGCGCCTGATACTGAAGGCGCGCCCGGTGCCACTGCATTGATCGTGAATGTCTGTTGCACCTGAAGTGCCGGCGCAAAACTTCCATTGCCGCCCTGATTGGCGTTGATCGTACATGACCCGGCGGCGACCATAGTGATACTGAGACTGTTTGCGGGCGTAATGGTGCAAACGGCCGATGTTGTTGACGTCAATGTGACCGGCAACGCTGAACTTGCGGTCGCACCGGACACAATCGGCACCGCACTAAAATTGGTGGCACCAGGGTTATTAAATGTAATCGTCTGGGCACCGGCCGCAATGACGAGAGCGACGACTTGCGATGCGGAACCGGACGCATTGGTCGCGGTAACCGTGAAATTATAGGTTCCTGAAACGGCTGTCTGACCGCTAAGGACGCCGGTCGCTGGATTGAGTGCAAATGTGCCGCCTGGAATCGCGCCCGCAGTGACAGCAAACGCTGGGGCAGGCGCGCCATTGGCGGTAAAGGTGTGGCTGTAGGCGGTGTTTACAACGCCTGCGGGAGGGGCGAGGCTTGTAACTGAATTGGTAGCCGCGCTCAGTGTCAGGGTGATAGATGCGGGTATTGGTGTGGTCACCGAATTTGCACAGGTCCCGTCGGTATCGACCTCCACTGACGAACCACCACTTGTGCTGATCACATATGTGCCATTTATTGCCGTGGCTTGCGGTGTCAAATCAAACGTTGCCAATAGTTGATTTGCGCCGACTGCAATAGGTGCCACCGGATTGACCGACGCACCCAAGTCCGGGTGGGTCGTCGGATTATTCACGGGCAAATTTGGCGACGCTCCGAGGCTTGTGGTCACGTCTGCATATGCGCCGGAATTCACGCGTGCGGTCAAATTGAATCGGCCATTCTCCCCCGCGTTGGCCGATTGTAGGAACAGGCTGTTTGCGCAAAGCGGCTCAACTGTCGTCGTAACGCAAAGCGAAATTTGCACGGGAGAACCGCTCGTCGCAAATGATGCGCCAACGGCACCGGCGCACGAGTTGCCGGCCCGAAAGAACGCGGTCACTGCCGCATCCGCTTGCATAACGCTGCCAAGTGCCATATGCCCAACAATGGCAACGGTGAAAACTATTTTCTTGAGATTCATAGCGTCCTCATTTTCAATTCTGTTGTCGCGCAAATAGAATACTTAGTTCAGCACATTTCCAGAGCGTGCCTTGACGCCGATGATGTCGCCAGAGTTTATGGCTCCATTGAGGTTGAAATCAAACCTAAAATTGCTCTGATCCAACGGATTGCCCGAGCGAGCCTTGGTGCCAATAATATCGCCAGAATTGACCGCGCGATTGTTATTGGCGTCTGCAACAAGGAGACCAAGCGAAACCGGGAACGTACCGCCAGCACCATTCACGTTGCTTAGCGTAACCGTCACACGGGATTTGTCGGCAACAGTTGGAATCGTCACGCGCACTTCGCTGCCGGCAAACGCCACCGTAACAGGCACGTTGGTAGCTGCTTGATCAACCGCGCTCGCAGTACCAGCCGAAGTGATCGGATTGTTGAACTGGAACACAATCAGGTGGCCCGCGCCTATGTTTCTTGGTTCGGTAGTTAACGTGCCGCCGATAAGTTGTGACGTATCGATTGCCAAATCGAAGTCCCCTAGTGCCGCGTGCGTTTTCCGTGATTTGACGCCTTGCACTACTAGTGCAACACCCGCAGCTGGAGTCACACCGACAGTGGCGGAAGAAGCACCCGTCCCTAACGCATTGGTCGCTGAAACGGAACACTGGTAGAGCGTGTTATTGGTCAATCCCGGAACAGTAATTGGTGACGAAGTGCCATTCGCGGAAATTCCGCCGCACGTCGCGGTATACGAAATTATTGCTGTGCCACCGGTTGCTGACGGGGGCGTGAACGCAATGATTGCTTGGCTATCTCCCGGGGTTCCAAGTCCGATCGTGGGAGCACCAGGCACAGTGCCAACGATCCCAAAACTCTGAGTTACCTGAGGAGCCGCGAGGAAACTCGCGTTGCCAGACTGATTTGCCGCAATAGTGCATGTACCCAAGGTCAACATTGTCACATTTGATCCGACGATTGAGCATACCGATGGCGTTGACGTTGACAAGGCAACGGTAAGACCTGAAGACGCGGTCGCGCTTAACACAACAGGTGTTGAGCTAAATGATTGTGCGCCCGGATTGGAGAATGCAATGGTTTGGCTTGCCTGACCTCCAACGGTCAGCGTAAAGTTTTGGGTCACACTTGTTCCATTGTTCGCGGTAAATACCAGAGGAAATGTACCTGTGGATGAAGGCGTTCCGGAAATCACCAGTTGGCCAGAACTTGGAGTGAACAGCAAACCTGTTGGCGGTGTCCCGGACGAAAGGCTGATCGTGGGGGCCGGACTGCCCGTTGCTGTCACGGTAAAGTTATTTGACGAGGTGGTTGAAAAAGTTGCAGCAGGTAGGCTGGTAAACGCCGGTGCCGGATTGCGATTCAGCGTAAAACTCGCCGTAAGTGCCGATTCAGTCGGCACCGTAGTCGCGCCACATGAACCATCAGCATCAACTGCGGCGATGGAAACACTATTCAAACTGATGACATATGGTCCCGCTGTGGCATTCGCTTGCGGCGCAAGTGTAAAAGTCGCGAGCAATTGGTTTGCAGTACTTGCAACTGGAGCGGAACTGGTGCCACCGAAGTCAGCGACAATCACATTTGGTGTGCCATTTATCGCCAATGGCAACTGCGACACTTCACTATTTGGATCCGAATAATTGGAGCCAAGCGCAGCCGAAGTGACAATAAATCGACCATTCTCGCCCGCCGCCGCTTGAAGAACGATTGTGTGACCGCACGTGGTACTGGGTGACGTGGTGGTCATACAAAGTGAAACCTGAACTGGTGCACCACCTGGTGAAAATAGCGCGCTCGTCGCGCCACCGCAGCTTGCCCCGACCGAAAACACTGCAGTCACCGCCGCCTGTGCCGTAGAGGTAAAACCCATCGCAGCCACAAATGCCAATGCCGCGATGCGAATGATCTTTGTCAGTTTCATGATGTACCTCAATGCGGGTTAATTGTTTCTCAACGGCATCCGTTTAGGACGGGAGTACTTTTTGCTCATTCCGGGCAAGGCAATATTTCTACGATTACACCAATTCACCAGATGCAGCATACCATCTAATTCTAGTATGAAAAACCCGCAAATGGGGGATACCGGCATTTCGCCAGACTTCCCGCCGTGGGGCATTCACTATCCGACGCAGCCGCGCCTTCATTCTTGATCGAATTACATTTCCAGTGTGTGAAAAATATCACTCTGCAACACAAAAAAATGCCCTGTACTTGCTATAACGTAATTCCCATCTATTTTCGGCCAACACGAGAAAATTTCCGACTTCTCGAGTTGTCACGTTTGACCATACCCTTGGCTACGGAAAATTGCGGTCCCAACAAATTTTCACTTTGTAACTTTTAACTTCCGGAATTTTTGAACGATGTCAATTGAGATCATCTTTCAGTTTCACAAAACTTTGGAATGGCAATTGCCTGCCGCGTCATGGCAACGCATTGCCAATACGTTTCTTCGCGGCGGCAATGTCCGATGCACCGATGATGCCAGTCGCATTCAAGTCATAAATAAAATTGCCGATGTTTGTCGCTTGACCTGCGCGCGCCTTTATGGCGCTCGCATCACTGGCCGCGACGCTGCGTGAATTATTGCTATCGCCCACCAGGAATCCCAGCGAAACCGAGGCGTTCGTCGTACCGTTGACACCCGTCAGTGAAACGGCTACGCGTTGCGCGTCGGCGACGTTAGTGAGCGTGACCACCACTTCGTCGGAAGTGGCACCAACACTAGCGCTGGCAAGTGCTGCGCCAGTTGCGGATGCGGTGCCCAGAATTGTTACCGGCGCACTGAACTGGAAGACGATGGTATGACCCGCACCGATGACGCGCGGCTCGACAGTGACTGCGCCGCCGATCGGCTGGAAACGATCAATGGGCAGATTAAACGTCCCCGCTGCACCATGAGTTTTGCGCGAACTCGCGGCCACTAGCGTCACGTTTTGCGTGAACGACGCGATGACAGTGCATGCGGCGGAAATGGCAGCGGTTGTGTAGGTACTGCCCATCAATGTCCCCCCACAACCAGTAGCACCCGCTGAATAGCCTGGGTTTGGCGTTACGGTGAATACCGCGTTCTGGCCGAGAGTCACTTGTTGCGCCGTGTTCGGGCTGATCGATCCGTTTGCGCCTGCCGTCGGCGTGACGGTGAATGTATTCGCGGAGAATGTCGCGCTCACAGTGCAAGGTGCGGTAATCGGGCCAGTGGTATAGGTGGTGCCGGATAGGTTTCCTCCACATCCGCTCGCGGATGCAAGGTAACCCGCGTTGGGGGTTACTGTGAAGGTGGTCGTCGCACCGTGGTTCACGTTCTGTACCGCTATTGGCGTGATGCTGCCGTTTGCAGCGGCCGTTGGCGTGACAGCGTAGCTATTCAGGGTAAAGGTTGCCGTGACGCTCTTGGCGGCATCCATCGTCACATTGCAGGCACCGGTGCCGGTACACGCACCGCTCCAGCCGGCGAAGCTGGATGAGACGTCCGCCGTGGCGGTCAAGGCGACGATTGTGTTGTAAGGGTAATTCTCGGTGCAATCGACCCCACAGGTAATGCCCGCCGGCGTGGAACCCACGTTGCCGGTTCCCGTTCCGACTTTTGCGACGGTCAACGCGTAACTGTTGATGGCGAAGGTCGCACCGACGGTTTTCAGGAAATCCATCGTCACGTTGCAGGCACCGGTGCCGGTGCAGGCGCCACTCCAG
>JANOKK010000828.1:0-2629 GCA_031419255.1 Betaproteobacteria bacterium | reverse complement strand
CGCGAGAAAAATCGGCAAGCCGATTGGCACCGTCGGGCCGACGCCGGAGATGGTGCAGCAGTTCATCGGCTACGGCTACAACTTCGTCGCGGTCGCCTCCGACATGGGCATGATGATGCGGCAGGCCAACGCGTTCTTTGCGGCGATCAAGCCAGCGTTGGCCAAGACGATCAATAGCGGCGTTTATTGAGCGCGGAGTGATGATGTCCGGCGTCAAATTCGAAAAGGTCGTCAAGATTTACGAGGGCGGCACCAAGGTCGTTCACGGCATTGACCTTGAAATCCATAAAGGTGAATTCGTCGTCTTTGTCGGCCCATCGGGATGCGGAAAATCGACGCTGATGCGTATGGTCGCCGGGTTGGAGTCAATCAGCGGCGGCACGATTTCCATCGAAGGCCGCGTGGTCAACGATCTGCCACCGCGCGAACGCGACATCGCGATGGTGTTCCAGGATTACGCGCTATATCCGCATAAAAACGTGTTCGACAATCTCGCATTTGGTTTGAAACTGCGGAAGTTCCCCGCCGCCGATATCGATCGTCGCGTGAAGGAAGCCGCCGCGATTCTGAAAATCGATCACCTGCTTGATCGCAAACCACGCGCGCTGTCCGGCGGTCAACGCCAACGTGTGGCGATGGGCCGCGCGATCGTGCGGCAGCCAAAATTATTCTTGTTCGATGAGCCATTGTCGAATCTTGACGCACTGCTGCGCTCGGAGATGCGCACGGAAATCAAGAAGCTGCATCAACGCATCGGTGCCACCACCATTTACGTGACGCACGACCAGGTGGAGGCGATGACGCTGGCCCAGCGAATCGTGGTGCTATCCGGCGGAATTATCATGCAAGTCGGCACACCTGATCAAATCTACAATCAACCGGTATCGAAATTTGTCGCGGGCTTCACCGGTTCGCCGCCGATGAATTTTCTGCAAGGCGTACTCCAGCGCGCGGGTGATACGTGTTCCGTGCGTTTGAACGATGGCACCTATCTAAGTCTTCCTTCCGACCGCCGCACAGGTGGCGTCGATGGACAGCAGATCGAACTCGGCATTCGTCCCGAGGACGTACGCGCGGACGCGACCGCAGCTGCTGTCGGCATCGACGCTAAAGTGGTCGTGGTTGAGCCGCTGGGGGCGGAGACGCTGGTGACCTTCGCCTGCTCTGGCGGAGAAATGGTCGCGCGCATGCCACCGGGGATTGTTTTTTCACCCGGCGACGTCACCGGTATTTTTCTGGACATGGGCAAGAGCCATTTGTTCGATCGCGCGAGTGGCGCGGTTCTTTAGGGTCGCCGTGATGCGCATCATCGCCATTTTTTTCCGGATAATTTTTTTTCTTGCGCTTTCGGGAAGCGCATCCGCGCAAACGCACCTGAAATTTCTGGTCGGCGGCCAGCATCGCCCGGACGTGTTCCGCGAAATGTTCAAGGAATATTCGGCCGCGAATCCTGGCGTGGAAATCAGCCTCGAAGTGGGTGGTGCCACGTCGGAATTATTGCAGCGCTATTTGAGCACCATTCTCACCGCACAAGATCCGACGCTTGATGCGTTCATCATCGATGTGGTGCGCCCCGCACAATATGCCGCTGCGAAGTGGGCGGAGCCGCTTGACAGTTACTTCGGTGCTGATCGCGAGGCGGTGCTTTCGCGTTATCTTCCGCAGTATCGCGCGGCGAATACGGTGGATGGCAAGACCGTATCGCTACCGGCATTTTCCGATGCAATGTTTCTTTACTACCGCAAAGACCTGCTCGATAAAGTGGGCGAAGCGCCGCCCACCACCTGGCCGGAACTCGCGCGTATCGCCAAGAAAGTGATGGACGCGGAGCGCGATCCCAATCTGCAAGGCCTGAGTTTTCAGGGCAAGGCGATCGAGGGTGCGGTGTGTTCATTTCTCTTGCCGTATTGGAGCCTGGGTGGCGAAGTCGTGCGCGATGGCAAACTGGGATTTGATCGAAGCAAGGCGCTGGCGGGACTCGCGATGTGGCAAAAAATGGTGGCCGATGGCGTGACTAAAGCCAATATTTCGGAAGTCGGCACCGATGACACGCGCAAAGAATTTCAGGCCGGCAAAGTGGTGTTCGGCATCGTCTGGGGATTTGCGTGGAATCACTTTCAGAATGGCGACACCAGCAAAGTCAAAGGCAAGGTTGGCGTGGTGAAGTTGCCTTCCATGCCGGGCGGCGAAGCGGTGTCTTGCATGGGTGGCTGGAGTTGGGCGGTGTCGGCGTTTTCAAAAAATAAAGCGGAAACCGTGAAGCTGGTGCGCTGGTTGTCCAGTCCGGCGGTGGCGAAGCAATTGGCGTTGCGCGGCTCAATGCAGCCCGCGTTCGCGGAAGTCTTCAACGATCCTGACGTGATCAAAGCGAACCCATGGTTTAGCGCGGCGCTGCCAGTCGTCGAGACCGCGCGTCCGCGACCGGTGACCCCCATGTATCGGCCGATCTCGGATGCGCTGCGCATCAATTTCAACAGCGTGATGGCGGGTGCGCGCACGCCGGACGAGGCGCTCGATGAAATTGAGCATCGTTTTCGGCGGGCATTGAGGTGAGCGACATGAACAAGCCGAGCGCACCCAATCCAGCGAACAAGTCTTCGCTGCTTGATCGCATCGCCGACATGAACGA
>JANOKK010000827.1:0-9326 GCA_031419255.1 Betaproteobacteria bacterium | reverse complement strand
GCGGGCGCTTGTGGGCGACCTCGGTCGCGCGCACGGAATTGGCCGAGGCGAAACAAAAATACCCGGTAATCTCCACCCGGCTCATTTCCGGCCAGACACGGATACACGTCATCGGCGATGCACAACCCGACAACGCGTTTGTTGCGATGGAGCCTGAATTGGAAGATACCTACTTTGCCGCGATCGGTGGTTTTCTCGGCGCGAGCACATCGGCATCCGCAGCCGCTGAAACCGCGTTGACATAGGCGTTGTCATGCTAATCAACATCGCACTGTTTGAATTCAAGACCCGCGTCTCGCGACTCTCGACGTGGGTGTATTTTCTGGTGTTCTTTGCGCTCGCCATGCTGTGGATCGCCGCTGCCGGTGGCCTCTTCAAGGATGCAGCCGTCTCATTTGGGTCGGGCAAGGTGTTCGTCAATTCACCGTATGCGCTCGCGCAGACGGTGGCCTTTCTCGGCATGTTCGGCCTCACGGTGATGGCAGCCGTAATGGGCCGCGCCGTGCAACAGGATGCGGAATATCGTTCGCACCATTTTTTCTTTACCTCGCCGATTTCAAAATTCGATTATCTGGGTGGTCGATTCTTGGGTGCGTTCGGCGTGCTGCTGGTGATTTTTGTCAGCATTGGGCTTGGCGCGTGGCTCGCGACGTTGTTGCCGGGGATGGATGTTGATCGTCTTGGGCCGAACGTGCTGGTCGCTTACCTCTCACCCTATGTGCTGATCCTGCTGCCGAACGCGCTGCTCATTGGTGCGATGTTTTTTACCGCTGCCGCACTCAGCAAAAAGATGTTGCCCGTCTATGTCGGTAGTGTGCTGATGCTGATCGGCTACCTCATTTCATTGCAGTTGCTGCGCGATATCGATAACAAGACCATCGCGGCAATGATTGATCCCTTTGGGTCGTCGGCGATGGCGCGTCTCACGGAATATTGGACCGTCGCCGAACGAAACACCCGCCTGATTCCGCTCGAAGGCGTATTTTTGTGGAACCGTTTGTTGTGGAGTGGCATTGCGCTCGTGGTGGCAATAGTGGGCTACTGGCGGTTCTCGTTCGCCGGATTTTCGGGTGAGCGCGTGGGTGGCAAGGGTAAGAGTCAGGGCAAGTCTGTTACCGATGCCGACGTTGAAAGGCCCGTTCAAGCCGCCTCTGCGATCGTACCGGTTGCACCTGTTGCCATCGCACCCGCCGATATCCAGTCCGCCGGTCTTCGCATGCTGCCGCACATGGTCTGGTTAAATTTTCGCGAGACGGTCAAGAATATCTACTTCGGCGTGCTGGTATTCGCGGGCATTCTGTTTCTGATTTTTGGCAGCACCACGCTCGGCGGGCGCTTCGGCACCAATACCTGGCCAGTCACCTATCAAATGACGGGTTTGCTGAGCGGCACCTTTGCGCTATTCATGCTCATCATCATCGCCTTTTACGCCGGAGAATTGGTTTGGCGTGAGCGCGATAACCGGCTCGATCAAATTCTCGACGCAACGCCGACGCCAACGTGGATGCCGATGCTTTCAAAGTTGCTGGCGCTGATGCTGGTGCCGGTGTTGCTGCAAAGCTTGCTGATACTTTGCGGCATGACGATTCAGGTCTTCAAGGGCTACACCCACTTTGAGATCGGTTTGTACGTCAAGGAAATGCTTGGCCTGCAATTGCTTGAATATTGGTTGCTGTGCGTACTTGCGATGGCGATCCACAGCGTCGTCAACCAGAAATACCTTGGTCATTTTCTGATGATCGTTTACTACATCGCCGTCGAATTTTCCACGCCGCTCGGCTTTGAGCACAACCTCTACAAATATGGCTCGATTCCCGGCGCGACGTACTCCGACATGAACGGCTTCGGGCACTTTCTGCCACGCATTTTCGCGTTTCAGGCGTATTGGGCGGCGGCCGCAGTGCTACTCGTGATCGGCGCATATTTGCTCTGGACGCGCGGCACCGTCAGCGGTTGGCGAGAGCGTCGCGTGATGGCGCGCGGCCGCTTCCAGGGTGGCGTGATCGTCACCACTGCGATGGCATTGCTCGCATTCGCTGGCGCAGGCGGGTTCATTTTCTACAACACCAACGTGTTGAACGAATATGAGACGGCCAATGATGGTCAGCAGCGGCAGGTGGATTACGAGAAGAAATACAAATTGATCGCCAAGGTGCCGCAGCCGCGAGTCACAGCGGTCAACGTGAAAACCGATCTCTATCCGAGCGAACAGCGGGTGCGCATGGTGGGTACGTTTCGGTTGAAAAACAAGAATGAAACGCCAGTCACGCAGGTGTGGCTGGGGTTTGCGCAAAACGACTTGACGTTGCATCGCATGGAATTCGATGTGCCTGCCGAGTTGGCGGAAGACGACAAAAAAATCGATGTTCGGCACTACAAGCTGAAAACGCCACTCGCCCCCGGTGCCGAGATGACGTTGAACTTCGATGTTGAAATGATCACGCGCGGCTTCACCAACAGCGGCTCGAATACGCAGGTGGTGTACAACGGTTCGTTCATCGATGGCCGCATCTTGCCGTCCATCGGCTATCAGGATAATTTCGAAATCGCGCGTGATCAGGATCGCAAGAAGTACGGCTTGCAACCCAAAGAGCGAATGCGCGATCGCGACGACGCTGAGGGTTTGAAAAGCAGCTATCTCACCAACGATGCCGATTGGATCAGTTTCGAGACCGTGGTCGGCACCGAGGAAGATCAGATCGCCGTGGCACCCGGCTACTTGCAAAAAGAATGGAAAGAGGGCGGGCGGCGTTACTTCAGCTACAAGATGGATGTGCCGATTTTGCATTTCTTCGCCTGGCAATCGGCGCGCTATTCGATCAAGAAAGACCAATGGCGCGAGGTGCCGATCGAGGTCTATTACCAGCCGGGTCACGAGTACAACATCGAGCGCATGATCGCCGCCACAAAAGCGTCACTTGAATATTTCAGCAACGCGTTCGGGCCGTATCAGCACAAGCAGTTTCGCATTCTTGAGTTCCCGCGTTACGCGAGTTTTGCCCAAGCTTTCCCGAACACGATACCGTTTTCGGAAAGCATCGGCTTCATCGCACGGGTGCGCGAGGGCGACGAAAAAGATCTCGACTATCCGTACTACGTCACCGCGCATGAGGCCGCGCATCAATGGTGGGCGCATCAGGTGATGGGCGCCAACGTGCAGGGCGGCACGATGCTCTCGGAAACGTTCGCGCAATATTCGGCGCTGATGGTGATGAAGCAGAAATACGGCGACGCGAAGATGCAGAAATTTCTCGCCTATGAAATGGATCGCTATCTGGGTGGCCGCGCGGTCGAGCAAAAAAAGGAACTGCCGCTCGCGCGCGTCGAGAATCAGCCGTACATCCACTACAACAAAGGCAGCGTCGTGATGTACGCCTTGCAGGATTACATTGGCGAGGACAAGGTCAATCTTGCACTCAAAGCGTTGATTGAAGAAAGCGCCTACAAAGGGCCACCGTACCCGAATACCACGGTGTTCCTGAAACGCATCCGCGCCGTCACGCCCGCGCATCTGCAATACGTGATCGACGACATGTTCGAGAACATCATCCTTTTCGACAACCGCACGACCAAGGCGACCTACAAAGAGTTGCCGGGCGGGAAATTTGAAGTGACGATGAAAATCACCGCCAAGAAACGCAAAGCCGACAAGCTCGGTAAAGAGGAAGATGCGCTTTTGTCCGATTGGATCGATGTCGGTGTGCTGGACGAAAAGGGCGTGCCGATTTTCCTGGAGAAGCGCAAGTTCGAGAAGGAAGAAAGCGAGATCACAGTGGTCGTCGATCGCATGCCGGCGAAGGCGGGGATCGATCCGCTCAACAAATTGATTGATCGACGGCCGAAGGACAATGCGGTGAGGGTGGAGAAGGCGTGAGGGCAGGAACGACGGCCCGTAGCCCGGAAGAAGCGTAGCGTATTCTGGGACGGTCGGGGGCATACGAGATGGCGGGGATCAAATCACCACCGTCCTCGATTGCGCTGCGCTTCATCGCGGCTACGAGTCCACGTTGGTTGATTGTTGTCACGTAGCCCGGAAGAAGCGCAGCGTTTTCCGGGTCGGTCGTCGCCATGCGCAATGGCGGGGATCAATCACCACCATCCTCGATTACGCCGCGCTTCATCGCGCCTACTCCGCACGCTCCCCAAACACCGCGCCATCCTCCTCCGCCCCAAACGCCCAATCCTCGTTCACCCAACCCGCGCGGATATACCGGTGAATCGACGAATGCGGCCAATCGGCGGCGCGCTTCGTGTACCCGTGTTTCACCGGATTGAAATGAATGTAATCGACGTGGCGCTGCATATCCTCATCGTCGCGGATGGTGTGTTCCCAATAGCGCCGTTGCCACAAATCGTATTCGCCGCGATCATTGCGCCGAATCGACGCACCCGCCTGCGCTAGCCGGCGCGAAAAGCGACTCTTGATAAATCGGATACGCCTGTCAAACGCAGCATCATCCGGCGGCATGGTCATGACCATATGCAGGTGTTCGGGCAACACCACCATCGCCTCAATGGTGAAGGGATGCCGGTGCCGCGCCGCGCGAAACGCCTCGCGCAGCACATCGACATATTCGACCAGCATCTGCGATCAGCGGTCGCGTAAGGTCAACGTGAAAAAATACGTGCCGCCCGCGAGGAAATTGCGACGATAGCGAACCATGCGGCGAATGTAACGTAAATCCGATGATGTCGCGCTGGTAGCTCGGATGAAGCGTAGCCCAATCCGGGATGGTGGTGATCGTTTAATTATCCTCGATTTCGCTGCGCTTCATCGAGGCTACGAGGCGACAATGGGTCGCACGTGGGTCGTAGCCCGGATTAAGCGTAGCGCAATCCGGGGTGTTGATTGCGAGCAGGAATTAGTTGAGGCGTTCGAACCTCGATTGCGCTTCGCTTCATCGCGGCTACGAAATGCTAGCACCGGCGCGGGGTTTGGAGCATAAATGGCTGGAGAAACGCTTAGATGCTTGGGTTTGTCGCTCTGCTTGACACCCGCTTTCACTGGGTTTTCTCCCGACAAATTCGATTTCCCGCCCCTCAACTGCGTTAAACTTGCGCGCGCTTTCAGACAAGGACACAATCCTTGAAAGAAATTGCGTCCGGCACGGCATATCATTTGATGAACCGTGCCCGCACCCCCAGAACACAATTTTGAGGAGTTACTGATGTCCGCAGTTCCCACGCCTGCAAGGGCCGCCACAGCGAGTGGCGCGCCGATTTCACCCTTCGATTCAATTTCCTTAGACGACAAATACCTCCTGACCCACGGCCGCGTCTACATGACCGGCACGCAGGCACTGGTGCGCTTGCCGATGATCCAGCGTCAGCGCGATCTGGCGGCGGGATTGAATACTGCCGGATTCATTTCCGGCTATCGCGGCTCGCCCTTGGGCGGCTATGATCAGGCGCTGTGGAAAGCGAAAAAATTCCTCAAGGAAAACCACATTCATTTCACTCCTGGCGTGAATGAAGAATTGGCGGCAACGGCGGTGTGGGGTTCGCAGCAAGTCGGGCTTTTTGAAGGCGCCAAATACGACGGCGTTTTCGGCATCTGGTATGGCAAAGGGCCGGGCGTGGATCGTTCGGGCGATGTGTTCAAGCACGCCAATGCGGCGGGCTCATCGAAATACGGTGGTGTATTGCTGATCGCAGGTGATGATCACGCTTGCAAATCCTCCACCTTGCCGCATCAATCGGAACACATTTTCGATGCCGCGATGATTCCGGTGCTGTATCCCACCGGCGTGCAGGAGATCATCGATCTTGGATTGCACGGTATCGCGATGTCGCGCTATTCGGGTTTGTACACGGCGTTCAAATGCATTTCGGATACCGTCGATGCATCCGGCTCCATCAACATCGATATCGATTCGCCGAAAATCTTGTTGCCGGAAGATTTCGTGATGCCACCGTCCGGCGTGTCGCTGCGCTGGCCAGATGCGCCGCTGGAACAAGAGTTGCGTTTGCAGCACGACAAAATTTACGCTGCACTCGCCTATTGCCGCGTCAACAAATTGAACAGGATCACGATTAATTGCGACAAGCCGCGTCTTGGCATCATCGCTTCGGGCAAAAGCTATCTCGACGTGTTGCAGGCACTGGAAGACTTGGGCATCGATGAACGCCACGCGGCCGAGATTGGCATACGGCTCATGAAAGTCGGCATGCCCTGGCCGCTGGAGCCGACGGCGGTGCGTGAATTTTCACTCGGGCTTGAAGAGATTCTGGTCGTCGAGGAAAAGCGTCAGTTGATTGAATACCAGATGAAGGAGCAGCTCTACAACTGGCGCGACGACGTGCGCCCGCGCGTGATCGGCAAATACGACGATCACGGCGAATGGGAAATGGCGCGTTCGGAGTGGTTGTTGCCGGCCGCCGGTGAACTGACGCCGGCGATGATTGCGCGCGTGATCGCGAAGCGCATCGCCAAGTTCTACACCAGCAAGATTGTGGAAGCGCGGCTCAAATTCATCGAAGACAAGGAAGCCGCGCTGGAACGCCCACGCGCAAAGATTTCGCGCATTCCGACCTTTTGTTCGGGTTGCCCGCACAACACCTCCACCAAAGTTCCCGAAGGATCGAAAGCGCTGGCCGGCATCGGTTGCCACTACATGGCAACCTGGATTCGCCCGGAAGTGACGATGACGTTTACGCAGATGGGCGGCGAAGGTGCACCGTGGATTGGCATTCAGCCGTTCACGTCGACCAAGCATATTTTCGCCAATCTTGGCGATGGCACTTATTATCATTCGGGACTGCTCGCCATCCGTGCTGCGATTGGCGCGGGTGTGAATATCACTTACAAGATTTTGTTCAACGATGCCGTGGCGATGACCGGCGGCCAGCCCGTCGATGGGCCGATCAGCGTGCCGATGATCACGCATCAGGTGCATTCGGAGGGTGTCAAAAAGGTCGTCATTGTGACCGACGAGCCCGACAAATATTACGTCGGTGAAATTCAAGCCGGTTTAGCACCGGGCGTGACGGTCTACCATCGCGATGAATTGGATCAAGTGCAACGCATGTTGCGCGAAATCGAAGGCACGACCGTGATGATTTACGATCAAACCTGTGCCGCCGAAAAGCGTCGTCGGCGCAAGCGCGGCACATTTCCCGATCCGCAAAAACGCGTCGTCATCAACGAATTGGTATGTGAAGGCTGCGGCGATTGCGGCGTGAAATCCAATTGCGTGTCCATTGTTCCGCTGGAAACCGAACTTGGCCGCAAACGCGCCATCGATCAATCATCCTGCAACAAGGATTATTCCTGCGTGAAGGGCTTCTGCCCGAGTTTTGTGACCGTTGAAGGCGGGCAACTCCGGAAGCGCAAAGCCGTCGTGCAGGAAGTATTGAGCGCCTTGCCGGAGCCGACTTTGCCGTCACTCGACAAGCCGTGGGGCATTCTCATTACCGGCGTCGGTGGTACCGGCGTAGTGACGATCGGCGCTGTGCTGGGAATGGCAGGGCACCTCGAGGGCAAAGGAGTGGCGGTACTCGACATGGCTGGCCTCGCGCAAAAAGGCGGCAGTGTTTACACGCATGTGCGTCTCGCCAAAACGCCGGAAGATTTACACGCCGTGCGCATCGCGGCCGGTGAAGCGAATGCGCTGCTTGGCTGCGACATGATCGTCTCCACGTCGGACGAAGCGATCGCGAAGATGCAAAAAGGCGTGACCTCCGGCGTGGTGAATTCGGATGTATCGCCCACGGGAGACTTCACCAAGCAACCCGATTTGCAAATACCGGTGGCAGGCATGGAAGACGTATTGCGCGATGCCATGACCTCAGTCGATTTTGTCGATGCCTCGCAATTGTGTACGGCGCTCCTCGGTGACGCGATCTACACAAACCCTTTTGTGATGGGCTACGGCTGGCAAAAGGGCTTGATCCCGCTCACGCACGCATCGATTGTGCGGGCAATCGAATTGAATGGCACGCAGGTCGAGAAAAACCAGCAGGCCTTCGAGTGGGGCCGTCGCGCGGCGGTCGATTTACACTCCGTGCAAATGATGGCGATACCGCCGGAAGCCAAGCCGGAATCACAACGCATGTCGGAATCAATTGGCGAAATGGTGCACCGGCGCGAGCAGCATTTGACGGCCTACCAGAATGCCGAATATGCAAATCGCTACACGGCGATGGTGGTAAAAGTGCAATCAATCGAGGCCGAGAGATTTCCCGGCAAGAAAGCACTGTCGGCTGCCGTCGCGCGCTACGCGTTCAAATTGATGGCGTACAAAGACGAATACGAAGTCGCGCGATTGTATGCCGACAGCGATTTCAAAAAACGCGTGGCCGATCAATTCGAAGGCGATTACAAACTGACATTTCATCTCGCGCCGCCGCTGATGAATCCGCCTGACCCGGTAACGGGTGAAGCGAAAAAAAGCGTCTTCGGCCCGTGGATGATGACGGCGTTTTCCGTACTCGCGAAATTCAAGAGCTTGCGTGGTACTGCGTTAGATATTTTTGGCTATTCAGAAGAGCGCAAGATGGAGCGGCAGTTGATTGTCGACTATGAAAAAACGCTGGAAGAGCTGCTGAGCAAATTGTCCGCGACCAACTACGATGTTGCCGTCGATATTGCCTCAATTCCCGAATTTATCCGCGGATTTGGCCATGTGAAGCATCGGCATTTTGTCGAGGCGAAAAAGCGCGAAGCGGAGTTGCTGGAAATGTTTCGGAATCCTGCCGTTGGCGCGATGAAGGGGATTCGGGTGAAGGTGGCGGCGTAGGGGAGGCGGATCGCTTACCGCCGTCGAAGCATCTACAAGTCCAACATCGACGCGCCACCCCAGTGTTTTTCGCTCTAAACGCCGCACCAGTGCTAGACTTTGCAACAATCTGCAAAGTCAAAGAGCGCCTCGCCTTGTATTGAAGAACTATGTGCTCCAACCTGCGATTGGTTTTTTCACGACAAGTCGAAGTTGACTAGATAGAAAAAAGGGACACAATTGCATCGCTCGAACGAGTACTCGCGGCGTTGAAAATGATATCGGCAAAAAAACAAAGTTGATTCGTGTAGGGATCGTTTTTCCTGTTAAGCGATAATAGCGAATGACTTGTCCGATGGGAGTGTAGGTGTCAAAAGAAGCGCAAAAAAACAGCTTCGGCATACGGCTGTCCTCAAAACATTGCGGGAGCAGTTTAAAGATTGGCAGATTATCTTGTTGACGCATGATCGCGTTTGGTTTGAGGCAGTTCGCATGAGCACACTAGACGAGAAGTTTTGGTGGTATGCAGAACTATTCTCGCAGGCTGCCCACGACGGAATTCCCACACCACTTTGGCGCGGGCAGGAGGAGGGTTGGACGGACGATCTG
>JANOKK010000826.1:0-3681 GCA_031419255.1 Betaproteobacteria bacterium | reverse complement strand
CAATTGAACGGGCCGCCTGCGATCACGGCTGCACCCTTCGGGAAACGGGACGAATAGGCAACGTGCAATTGCACTGCCATGTAGCCACCGGATGATGCGCCGGAAACGGTCGTCTGCGTGGCGTCGATATTCAATTGCGGCAGCGGTGCGGCAACCACACGCAATGCGGTGCTTGCCAACAGTATGGCGGCCATCAGGTGATGACTTGCTTTCATGCAACTTCTCCTGTTGTGGGACTTGTGCCGACGCTCTTTAGTTCGTCCGCCGTCGTGGTGCGGACAGTTTTTTTGCCACGGATTGCACGGATAAAGGTCGGATTGAAGCGCCATTGGCGACCGGCTGAACAGAATCCGATTTGATCCGTGTAATCCGTGGCAAAAACCCTTTTCTAGCGCTTGTTACGTATCGGCACATTCATCTCTTCCGGCTTGATCTCGCGCACCAGTTCCGGCACTGCCCACGCCAGCAACGGGTCGACCTTGATCTTGAAGTGGTACATGACCTGCATCGCCTGATGGTCTTCCTTGCGAAACGTCATTTTTCCCTTGGGCGTATCGAAACTCATGCCTTCCATCGCGGTGATAAGCGCGTCGGTATTGGTGTCGCCATTGGTTTTTTTCAGCGCCGTCACCAGCGCCATGGCCACTGAAAATCCGCCGGCGGTGAAAAAATCCGGTGGCGTTTTGAATTTTGCCATGTGACGGTTGACGAGCACCGCATTGAGCGGGTTTTTCGGAATGTCGTAGTAATAATAAGTGGCCCCTTCCATACCAGGAAAATTTTTGTACACCGACATCGCCGGCAGAATATTGCCGCCGGAGGCGATTTCGATGCCGTAGCGCTTCAGGTCGAGGTCGGCGATCTTGAACGGGCTGCCGGCACCCGCCCAGATGATCCAGATGACTTTTCGGCCGGGCTTGTCCTTGAGTTTGTCGATCAGGCGTTGCGCGCCGGCAGTGAAATCGGTGGTGGCGGCGGGCAGATATTCTTCGTGAACAATTTTCGCCAGCTTGAGCGCGTCCTTGAACGCTTTCACACCATCCCGTCCGAACGCATTGTCCTGCCCTAGCGTGGCGATGCTGACCCCGGACTTATCCTGGGCGACGGCGTTTGAGATCGCGTCCTGCGAGCTGTTGCGGCCGGTACGGAAAATATATTTGTTCCACTTTTCACCCGTAATGGAATCCGCCACGGCGGGCTCGATCAGCAGGATTTTTTTGTACTCCTCGGCCACCGGCAACATTGCCAATGACGCGCCGGAACCGGTCGCGGCGATGGCGACATCGGCGCGATCATCGGCGTAGGCAGCCGCCAATTGCTGCTTGGCGACATCGGGCTTGCCCTGACTGTCGCGCTCAATAATCACCAGCTTCCTGCCGCCCACCGTCATGGTGCCATTGGTGGCGTACTCGAGGCCCATCTGCAGGCCGGTCTGGGTTTGTTTCACATACGCTTCGAGCGGCCCGGTCTTGTCAAAAATGAACGCGACGCGAATGTCCTTGCCTTGGGCAAATGCCATTGTTGTCGCGAACAACATGACCAGCGCGAGCAGTGCGGCCGAGGCAATCCCGATGCGAGCCTTCATTTTGTTTTCTCCTCAACGCGAAACGATTCTGTTGCGGCATTGCAACACACATCGACTGTTTTTAGATCGCGATATTGCGCTTCGCAAAATTCTTTGTTACGATAAATTCAACAACTAATGAATTTTAACGCAACTTTGCCAGAATCGACAAGTCGGCGCGTGAAGTTCCACATAAACAGTTCCGCAAGAACGCGCTACCAAAAACCCCTGATGAGGAGAGAAGCATGAAACAGAAATATATGAGTGTTGCCATCGCCGCCATGTTGTTTGGCGCCGGATCGGTATCTGCCCAGCAGGCGGTGTCGGCCAGTCCCGCCACCGCCAAGGCGGACGACAGCGAAAAAGTTGAAGTAATAACGGTCACGGCACGGCGACGTGAGGAACTGATACAGGATGTTCCGGGAGCGGTCAGCGCTTTTTCCGGCGCGGCCCTTGAAAAGGCGGGAATTCCGGACATCACGGGTCTGGCGGACTTTATTCCCAATACGACGCTAAAGACTTCGCGCGCGACCAACACCACACTTACCGCATTCATTCGCGGTATTGGCCAACAAGATCCGGTGGCCGGATACGAGCAGGGCGTGGGCATTTATCTGGACGATGTTTATCTGGCGCGCCCACAGGGTGCGCTCTCCGACATTTATGATCTGGCACGCATCGAAATCCTGCGCGGGCCGCAGGGCACACTCTATGGTCGCAACACGATCGGCGGTGCCGTTAAATACGTGACGCGGAAGCTCTCTGACAAACCCGAATTAAGTGTTAAAGCAACGTTCGGCAGTTATAGCGAAAAGGACTTGGTTGTCAAAGGTGGCGTGCCGGTGTCGGACACGTTGAGGCTCGGCGGAACCATTGCCTCATTCAATCGCGATGGCTTCGGCAAGAACGTGGTCAACGGAAAGGACAACTACAACAAGGAAGTTCTGGCAGGCCGCTTTAGCGCCGAATTCACGCCGAACAGCTCGCTCTTCATCCGTTTTTCCGCAGATCGCACGGTTGATGACTCGCTGCCCAAACAAGGCTATCGCCTGACGCCGGGCCCGGCACCGGATAACTTAGCGCCGCTCGCGGGCAAATACGACACACGCGCCAACCTCTATTCGGTGCTCGGCAACGCGCAAAACGTCACGACCCGTGGCGAATCCCTGCTGGTGGATTGGACGATTAATCCGGACCTGTCGTTCAAGTCGATCACCGCGTCTCGCGGCGACAAATCCTTCGCGCCGATCGATTTCGACTCGCTCAATACGCCATTGTTTGAAGCGCCGGCAATCTATAAAAATAAGCAGTTGAGTCAGGAGTTCCAGTTCACCTATACAGGCACGAAGTGGCAAGGCGTCGCCGGTGTCTATTACATGAAAGCAAACGCGTTCAACGAATTTGACGTGTTGGCCAACCTCGCGGGGGGACTCGCGCTCCGTTCAATCTATACGCTCGACGACATCGATACGAAGACCTACGCGACGTTTGCCGATGTGAGCTACAGCGTGACGGATACGTTCAACGTAAACCTCGGTGGACGCTATACCAGCGACAATCGTGAGGCACGAATATTCAAGAGAAACTATCTTGGATTGACGGGATCACCAACACTTGGAAATCCGGCTGCTGTTGGATTGCCGACGCTTACTGATATGAGCAAAAGTGACCTGAACAGAACCGATACGAAGTTCACTCCAAAGATAGGCTTCGGCTGGAAATTTGCACCAGAGCACAATCTCTATGCGTCCTACTCGGAAGGGTTCAAGGGCGGATTCTTCGATCCACGCATGGACCTCGGAGGAAACCCAAACAGTGCACTATCTCGTGAAAAACGAAAAGGCGTCGAGCCGGAAGAGGTCAAATCGTATGAGATGGGCCTGAAGTCTTCGTTTAACAACGGCCGGATTCAGACCAATGCCGCTTTGTTCTACACCGACTACTCCAACGTCCAGGTTCCAGGTTCAGTTCCTACTTTTGATACCGCAGGTAACGTCAATGGTTTCGCCGGGAACGTGACCAATGCCGGCAAGGCCGAGATTAAGGGTTTCGAACTGGAGGCGCTGGCACGCGTGACCGACGCATTGACCGTGAGCGGCATGGTGGGTTTTATTGAC
>JANOKK010000825.1:0-2937 GCA_031419255.1 Betaproteobacteria bacterium | reverse complement strand
CGCTGGCGGCGGGCGAAGGGTCGCGCCGGGCAGTGCCACAAAACTTCCAGGGTTTGCTTGCAAGCAGGCAGTCGCGCCGTTATTCGGCTGGTAAGTGCCGGAAACACAGGGGCTCTGTGCGGTCGCATTGGGCATCGCAACAAAGAAGCCCGGCTGCGCGGGTTTGCACGAAGTCTGCGCCACCAAATCCTGATACGAACCCGGCGAACAACCCGTTTGCACCGTCGCGCCCGATGTCGACACAAAGAAACCCATATTGGTTTGAACGCAGCCGATGGCTGCAGCGTTCGGTTGATACGTGCCCGGGCTGCACGCCGTCTGCGCGATATTGCCGGGGCCGCTGGCGAAATTGCCGGGCGTGGCTTGCAGACATGACGTTGAGCCGGTGTTGGGCTGGTAGGTGCCCGCTACGCATTGGGTTTGCGATGTTGCGCCGACGCCAGCGACGAAGTTGCCGGTGGAAGCGGGTGTGCAGGGGGCGAAGCCGCTTGCGGAAAAAGTGCCGGCGGTGCAGAACGCATTGAAGGTCGCGGTGACGCTCTTCGCCATATCCATCGTCACCATGCAGGCACCGGTACCCGTGCAGGCCCCGGACCAGCCCGCAAATACCGATCCCATCGCAGGTGTTTGCGTAAGTGTCACAACGGTGTTGGTACTGAATCCGGCGCTGTTGTTATTGATCGATGTGTCGATGCCCGCAGGACTCGACACCACATTGCCGCCGCCGGTCCCGGCCTTGGTGACTGTCAATACAATGCCGGTCACGTTTTGCATCAGCGTGGCCGATGTGCTGACGTCATAGTTTGAATTACCGGAATACGCAGCGGTGATTGCGTGCACGCCTGAAGACAATGTGTTCGTCGTGCATGCCGCTGTCCCGCCACTCAACGCGACGAGGTTGCAATTGTTGGGCATGGTGATGATGTTGCCTGCGTCGCGGAAGGTGACGACACCGGTTGGTGTGCCGGCGCCGCCAGTGACGGTGGCGGTGAAGGTGATGGATTGGCTGGTGGTGGACGGGTTGGCGGATGAGCCAAGAATTGTTGTTGACCCAACGATGGTCGCCGGGAAAACCACTTTGTCTATCCATGCACGGTCAGCGCATGCTGCACCTCCCGGCGCTGGCGGTGACCAGCCCAAATTGCATCTACCCGATAGGCGGTTGCGATAGCGCCAAATCAACGTGTGCGGCCCCGCAGTAACTTGATATGAAAATGATTTCCATCCCGACTCACCGGTATCCGAAACGATCGTGACTCCGTCGACGATAAAGTCGAAAAAGCCGTAGCTGGAAAAACCGATTACGGCGCCGTAACTCGACACCCGATAGTCAAAGCTAATGGTGCCCGCTGAAAATGTTGCGGTGTGAGAAACGTCGGAAGTGGCAAAATTAATGCCATCGCCAACCATTTGCGCAGAGCGAAGACTGGTGGTGCCTTCAGAGGCAAAGTCAGTCGCCGTTGCCCACAATCCGCCTGAACTACCTGGCGTAATGAATCCAGCTGGAAAGCTCCCTCCAGGCGGCCACACGGAATTTTCCGAAAGTTGAACCGATGCACTGGACGGCAGTCCGAGAAAAATCCCGGTCGCGCCGGTCGGATTGGAGATATTGACCGTAAACGCTTCTCCTCCTTCCGTGACGCCGTCGTTGATAAGTGTCACGGGAATCATCTTGTCGGCGGTATTGCCATTGGCCCAAGTAAGCATGCCACTTGCCGGCAAGTAATCAAAGCCCGCCTTCGCCGTGCCGTCAACCGTCGAATAACTCACCGAAACCGAGCCGCTCGAACCGCCGACCCTGCTGATAGGAATGCTAATGACCCCAGACGTTTCTGGGAACGAGTAGCTGCTTTGCGCGAACTGCAATGCGCCTGGAAGTGTGGCGACGACTGTTGCTTTAATGTTCTGAAGGGCAACCCGCATGTTATTCATCGACCGCGCATTGTCTTCCTGATCCATGACGCCGCACGGCTGCGAAACGCCACCACCGCCGGCGGGCAAACACTGCAAATTCGGATTTGAAAATTTCAACGTGACCGGATTGAAATAGCTCATGATCGTGCCGACGTTGTTGCTATTACCGGTCGTGCACATGGGCTGAGTGTTGCAGCCGCCAGATCCGGGCGGCAAATTCGGATTACAGGTCAATAATCCGCTTGCGCAGAAATAGTGGCCGAACGAATAGGGAAAGGCGCCAGCATCCGGCGTGGGGGTACCGCCGTCCTGATACGCCGCTGTGGCCTTGTCATGCGCGTTGCCCATGTTGTGGCCGAGCTCATGAATAAATACCGATTCGCATCCGGCGACACAGCCAGTCGTCACGGAATACATGAAACCCGAGTTGGGTACCGACGACGTAGTCAGCCATGCAATGCCGCTGCCTCCAAAGTCGGAACCGGTGCGCAACAAGGCAACCATGTCCGCACCAACGCTGGTACGAATCGCTTCGATATTGGTAAAAGCGCTATCGAGGCCGCCGCTGGGCGTTATTGCGTCGAGCGCCACGCCATTGTCATTACCATCTGTGTAATTGGCCATCGTCGCATTCACCAGTCGAATGGTAATGGCAACTTCACTATCCGCGTAAGCGGTATTCGCCGCCGTGACCAGGTTGTACAGACGCGTCATCAGGCCCGATCCGAGCCGATTTGCAAGCCCATTCGTATAGACCACCATCAAATCAATTACCGCTTGCGGCGTGGGCGTTGCAAACGCAATGATTGGCCCGCCAACGTTAGTCTCCAGTCGCATTGGCACTTCTTTTTCTGCGCCGTTTTTTGTCGCCGATATCGATGGTGGTGGTGCACGGCGCACGTCATTCCCCAAGTCAATATACGGAATTAGTTTTTGCTCCTCAGTCATATCCACCAGCAAATCCTGACCATCTAGTCCCGGCACGATTCGATAGAGCGTCTCCGGCGTGCGAATCGACCCAAA
>JANOKK010000824.1:0-3243 GCA_031419255.1 Betaproteobacteria bacterium | reverse complement strand
ACTCAGCGGCAAGAAAGTATGGCGTTTAGCAGCGACGACCTGAAACTCAATTGCGAAAGCGAGGCCAGCCGAATCGGAGACGTTTTGCGCAAATTGTTGCGTGAGACCCGGCGAAGGGGCGTCGTAATGGGATTGTCTGGTGGAATCGATAGCTCCGTCACTGCCGCGCTGGCGGTGCGGGCGCTCGGCAAAGAGCGGGTTTTTGGAATTTTCATGCCGGAGTCAGACAGCGAGCCCGAGTCATTGGCTCTTGGGCAAATTCTCGCTGGGCACCTCGGCATTCGAAGTGTGCTTGAAGACATCGCGCCGGCGCTGGTGGCGCTTAAATGTTACGAGCGGCGGAATGCGGCGGTGGCGAGCGTCATTCCGGAATTCAAGGATGACTGGAAATTCAAACTCGTACTCCCCGGTGCTGATCATCGCGGATTGAATTTTTATTCGGTGGTGGTGAGATCGCCTGATGGACGCGAGTTCAAAGAGCGATTGCCACTCGACGCATACCTTGCAATTGTGGCAGCCACCAATTTCAAACAGCGCGTCCGGAAGACGGTCGAATATCACTGGGCTGACCGGCTAAATTTTCTGGTCGCCGGTACGCCTAATCGACTGGAGTTTGACCAGGGTTTCTTTGTTAAGCAAGGTGATGGTGCGTCCGATATCAAGCCGATCGCGCATCTTTACAAAACACAGGTATATGAATTGGCGGCTTACTTGAATATTCCCGATGAGATATGCCGCAGAGTGCCGACGACCGATACCTATTCTTTGCCGCAAGGACAGGACGAATTCTATTTCAGTTTGTCCTATGACAAACTCGACCTTTGCCTTTACGGCAAGAATCATGGTGTTGCCGTTGAGGAAGTGGCGATTGCTGCGGGACTGACCGATGCACAAGTGGCGCACGCATTCGACGACATTGACGCGAAACGAAATGCCACCCGCTACCAGCACCTCAAACCGGTTCTACTGGAGGAGGTGGTAAATGTCGGATAAGTCCAAGGAGTCATTTGACGCGACGGCATACTGGAACAAACGCTATGGCACGATCGACGTGACCAAATCGGGGCACATCGATTTGCCAGCTGAATACAATAAGTGGCTTTATCGCCGCAAACGGAAATTAGTCGCCAGTGCTGTGGCGAGCGTGGGATCAACGTTGCAGGGTGGCAAGTTACTTGAAGTCGCCGCAGGTTCCGGAGCCTGGATGAATTTCTGGATTGATCGTGGTGCAGGGGGCTACCTTGGTATCGACTTGAGCGAACGCGCCATTGGAGTGCTTCAACAGCGATTTCCAAAACATCGCTTCTTGCAACGCGATTTGAATGATTCCGGTCTGCCAGATGCAGTCGGGTTCGACTATGATTGTGTCGCTGCCATTGACGTCTTGTATCACGTTACCGACGACGGAAAATTCCGTGCGGTGATGCATGACTTGGCGGCGGTTTTGAAACCTGGCGGACTGCTGATAATCCACGATCAGTTCCTGCATGGCGCTGCGTTGGATCATGGCCAATATATTCGCTGGAGATCGCTGGCGGAATATGAAGGCGTATTGCATAGTGCGGGTTTTGAAATTCTCTTCCGCAGTCCGACGTTTTTTTTCATGATTCAGACCGTTGACTTCAAGGGACCTGCGGGGCGGGCAATGAATATTCTTTGGAACCGAGTCACTTATCCGTTGATTGCGCATTTCCCACGATTCGCCGGTGCAGTGGGCTATGTTTTGGATAGCCTCATTTGCGCCGTGTTGCGCGAAGGTCCGTCGATGGAAGTAATGATTTGCCGCAAACGAGGCTGACGGACATCCCATGCAACGAATCAAGCAAGCCTACTGGTTCCTCAAGCACGAGACCAAGTTGTTATTCCTGTGGTTTGTGAGCGAATTTCCAGTTGGCCCGGGGGCGTGGTTGCGTGCGCGATGTCTGCCCTGGTTCTTGCAAAGTCTCGGCAACAACACTGTAATACAGCATGGCTTTCGGGTCATGACCCCCGAGAACGTAAGCATCGGCGCAAATTGCAATTTTGGACAAGGAGTGTTCATTACCGGCGGCGGCGGTGTGCGTATAGGTGATTGGGTTGGCTTGGGGCCTGATGTGAAAATTTGGTCCGTGAATCACCGGATTGACGATGTCACGCGCCCATGGCTTCTCCAGGGCTCCATCAAAAGGGAAGTGGTGATTGAGGACGATGTCTGGCTTGCCGCAAACGTATTTGTGATGCCTGGTGTCACCATTGGTCGCAGTGCCGTGGTTGCAGCGGGAAGTGTCGTCAACAAATCGATTCCCGCCTTCGCAATCGTTGCGGGAAACCCCGGGCGGGTGGTGGGATGGCGCAAGCGGCCCGACGAAGCAGATCCCTCAACTGGCACGATGCAAGAGAGTCCGGCTTCGACAACGCCGGAACTTGAGCAGGTTTGACTCGTCCAACTGCAATCCGATTGTTGGATCACCATGCGTTCAGACTCAAAAAATAGTGCGTATTGCGGACTATGCTGGTTACTCGCAGCAGTAGCGCTTATGGGATGCGGACCGCGTGAAATGGACGCGCCGGTGAACGTAGCTGACTACAAGAGCGATCTCGAAACCATTGCCGGAGCGAGGATTCTTTTCGCGCATCAATCTGTCGGTCGCAACGTGTTGCTGGGCCTCACCGAATTGTCCCGACAGTCTGGTGTGCACTTGCATATCACGGGCGTCGACAATGCGAATACGGGAGACAGGCCCGGATTGTTTCATGTAAATATCGGCAAGAATCGGGAGCCGCTCGGCAAGATCGAGGCATTCACGCGCTTGTTGCAGTCGCCCTCCGGTGCGCCTTATGACCTGGCCATATTGAAATTCTGCTATGAGGATTTGAGCGATGCCGGCATGCGCGCTCCCGTTGCCCTGGTGGATGCATACGCGAAGAGTACAGTGTTGATTCGCCAGTCACAGCCCAGGTTGCGATTGGTTCACGCAACGGTACCGCTGAGGGCAGATCCATCCGGCTGGAAAACGCCCATCAAGCGCCTGATTGGACGCGCGACCGAAGAGGACGCTGGCAATCAATTGCGGGCCGCATTCAACACTGAAATGCGTAAACGGTTTGCCGGCCAGCCGTTGTTCGATATTGCGGAACTTGAGTCAACACTGCCATCGAACGATCAAAGCGCGTTTTCGCTCGGCAATGAATCGATTCCCACGTTGGCGGCGGTCTACACGAACGACGGAGGTCACTTGAATGCGCTTGGGCAACAGAAGGCGG
>JANOKK010000823.1:0-1113 GCA_031419255.1 Betaproteobacteria bacterium | reverse complement strand
GCCCACTTCTCGATGTCGGCTTTGATGAACACCGCGAATTGATCCGGTGTCTTGCCGACCGGGTCTGCACCTTGCGCGGCGCGGCGTTCGCGCATGTCGGGTGTCGCCAGTGCCGCCACCGAAGCGGCATTCAGTTTTGCGATGATGTCCTTCGGCGTGCCGGCCGGTGCCAGCAAACCAAACCATGACGTCGCGTCGAACCCTTTCAAGCCTTCCTCGTCCATCGTCGGCACATCCGGCAGCGCTGCTGAGCGTTTGAGGCTGGTTACCGCGAGCGCGCGCAATTTGCCGGCTTTCGCGTGCGGCAACGAGACCGGCATGTTGTCGAACATCATCTGCACCTGCCCGCCGAGCAAATCCGCGACCGCCGGTGCGCTGCCTTTGTACGGGACATGCAGGATATCCACGCCGGCCATTTGTTTGTAGAGCTCGGCCGCGAGATGGATCGAGGTGCCATTGCCACTGGAGGCGACGTTCAATTTTCCCGGCTGCGCTTTCGCGAGTGCGGTCAATTCTTTCACCGTTTTTGCAGGGACTGACGGGTGTACCACCAGTAAATTTGGCACGCCCGCCACCAGCACGACGGGTTCGAAATCCTTGACTGCGTCATAGGGCATTTTGGCGTAAAGGCTCATGTTGATCGCGTGCGTGCCGACGGTGGCCATCACCAACGTGTATCCGTCCGGCGGCGATTTGGCGACGAGATCGGCACCGGTGTTGCCGCCCGCGCCGGGTTTGTTTTCGATGACCACACTTTGGCCCCAGGCTTTTTGCAACTCGAAACCGACGGCACGCGCGAGGATGTCGGTGGCACCGCCTGGGGGGAACGGCACGACGATCTTGATCGGTTTGCTGGGGTAGGTCGCGGCGGTTTGCGCTGAGGCGTGCAACCCGCTGAAAGCGAATACCGTTATTGCCACCGCAATTATCAAACGCGACATGTTGCCGGCAATGTGAGTGGCAAATTCGCGCGCTTTGTTTTTCATCGATTTCTCCTCGTGAATGCTCTGGCACAATTTCGGTCGAATATGGCTGAATTGATCTGCGACTAGACGATCATACGACCGCGTGCTCCAAAATCAAATTGTCATCCCGAGCGACGCGAAGGATCTC
>JANOKK010000822.1:0-4144 GCA_031419255.1 Betaproteobacteria bacterium | reverse complement strand
GCGGTAATCCTCGCCGCCGACGAACGCTTCAGTGCGTCCGCCATGACCATGATTTCCATCAAATGATCGTTGGTCGGCGCGCACGTCGATTGCAATATGAAAACGTCTTTGCCACGGACGTTTTCCATGATCTCGACCATCACTTCGCCGTCGCTGAACTTGCCGACTTTGGCGCGTCCCAGCTGCGTGCCCATCTGCCGCGCAACTTCCTTCGCGAGCTTCGGATTCGCGCTGCCGGTGAATATCGTCAAATTGTCCAATGCCACGGTGGCGCCTCATTCTCACAGTTGGAAAGAAGGTCACTTCAGGCATCCGCCCGACCGAACCATTGTGTCGGAGGTAGCGAATACTTGTCTGGCTGGGGAGGTAGGGATCGAACCTACGAATGCCGGAATCAAAATCCGGTGCCTTACCACTTGGCGACTCCCCAATACTTCAATCGCCCAGGGGATGTTTTAGCAAACCCTGCGCAACAAATCCTTTGTGTTCCGGCGACACTTTTGAAAACGCGTCCCTGGCGTCGCTTTCCGTCTCGAAGGCGGCAAATACGCACGCCCCGGATCCTGTCATGCGTGTGCCAAAAATCGATTTTTGGCTGACCGCATGCAATGCCTGGAAACTCGTTGAAACTTCAGGAAACACTTTCAAAACAACAGGTTGGAGGTCATTTTTGAACCCTGCCAACCCATCCGCCGAAAAGTCCGCTATTTTGAGGGGAATCGAATCCCTTGTCAATTCTGGATGACTAAAGATGAGCGGGGTCGAAACCTGTGCAGACGGGGTCAAAACGACATACCACCACGCGGGTAAATCCAGCGGCTGCAATGATTCACCCACCCCCTCCACCCAGGCATTGCGGCCAAACACAAAAAACGGAACATCCGCACCCAGCGAAAGCGCCATTGACTGCAACCGCGCGCGCGGAATGTTCAAGCGCCACAGTAGATTCAAGCCTAGCAATATGGACGCCGCATCGGAACTGCCGCCACCGAGGCCACCGCCCATCGGGATGCGCTTTTCAACCGCGATATCGACACCCAGCGGCGTCGATGATTCACGTTGCAGCCGCAGCGCCGCGCGCACCACCAAATCATCTTCGGCCTCAACGCCGGCGAGCAGGGATGTGCGATTGATATCGCCATCATTGCGCAGCGTCAAATGCAGTGTGTCGCCGAAATCCAGCAACGCAAACGCCGACTGCAACAAATGGTAGCCGTCGGCCCGTCGCCCGACGACGTGCAAAAAGAGATTCAATTTGGCCGGTGCGGCAACGCTCAATGTCATTCGGCGCGCCATTCATCAATCACAAGCCGTACAACCGTGTCGCCGCGCACCGCCGACACACGCGAGGCGATTTGGTGATTGCTCCGGCCTTGTACGCGCGAGGCCGTTACCAGCCATTTATCGCCGTTTGAAAATGTCTTCTCGGCGTCCACATCGTCGGTGAGGCCGATTGCCTGTGTCCAGCGTGCGACTTCTTCAATATCAAGTGCCACGCCCAGCAACGCCAAGGTGAGCGTCTCCATCGATGCAGCGGTTTCGATCTCGCGACCGCGCCGCAGCGTGACACGACCGGATGAATCCTTGATTAACTCCGCGACCTGACTGCCAAAGGGTGTGAATAGCTCGATGCGCTCTTCAGTCGGGAGCTTTGCCCACGTCACGCGACCCGATTCAAGCTTGTCGCCGACGCGCACGCTGATCCTGCCTTGCAAGCTGAAATAGTTCGCCGGTGACGCAGTTGTCGAAGCCGCAGGCGGGGGCGGGGCGATACCGAATGATGCACACCCTGCCATCAGCATTGCCGCCAACAGTACACTTGCGCGACCGTCGAAAAAACGGCGCCGGAAAAATTCGCGGCGCCGCGTGCCGGTAGTGGACGCGTTTCTCATTTGGGCGCGAATCGCTTCATCACCGCCATCAGGGCCTCGTTGTCGGGGTTCTCGATGAGGGAGCCTTTCCAGACATTGAGCGCTTCATCGCGCTCGCCCTTGACCCACAAGATCTCACCCAGATGCGCGGCGATTTCAGGATCGCGGCGGGCTTGATACGCTTTCTTCAAGGTCTTCAAGGCCTCGTCCGTTTGACCAAGCCTGAATTGCACCCAGCCGAGACTATCCTGGATGAATACGTCGTTTGGCGCAAATTTGACGGCCTTTTGCACCAATTCGTAGGCTTCGTCCAGACGCTGATTGCGTTCAGCGAATGTGTAGCCAAGCGCGTTATAGGCGTGCGCATGTTCGGGGCGTAACTCAATCACGCGCCGCAGGTCGGCTTCCATCGAGTCAAGCTTGTTGATTTTTTCGGCCACCATCGCCCGGTCGTAGAGCAGGTCGGCCGTATCGGGATCTTTGGCGATGGCTTCGGTGAGCAGCTCGAATGCATCGGCATGGGCTTTCAAATCCCGCAGCAACTGCGCCTCGGCGAGTACCAATTGAATGCGCGTTTCCGGCGCATCCTGCTCGGCTAATTGCGCGTCGCTCAAATGTTTGCGCCCGACCGCGACGCCATCGCGTTTGGCGAGAATGTGGGCAATCTTCAATTGCGCGCCGACGAAATATTCCCCTGCCGTGATCCGCTGGTACCAGGTGATCGCGGCAGCGGGCGCCTTCTGCGCCTCGGCGACGGCACCCAGATTGAAATAGATGGGATTCGCGTCGCGGGGTTCGAGCGCAAGCGCCTTTTTAAAATTCGCCTCGGCGCTGGAGAAATCCTCGATCTGTTGCGAAAGCAAGCCGATCGCATAGGGGATCTCGGGGTCGGTCGGGCGTTGTTCGGCGGCAATCCTGAATTGCTCGCGCGCCGACAAATAGCTTTTCATTGAGACCAGCAAACGCGCATAGGTTTGCCGCGCTTCTGCGGCATCGGGGTGCTTGGCGATAAATTGGGCCAGGAAAGTTGCCGCCTTCGCGTCCGCGCTCGCATCCGAACTTGTGTCTGTTTTGCCGACCGGGGATTCACGCAAAATTTGCGATTTCAGAATTGCGGCTTGCGGCCAATTCGCGCGGCGCTGGAGTGCCTCATTGACGGCAGCCATTGCGCTGCTGGAATCCTTGGCAGCGTGCAACGCAGTGGCGATCGCGAAATGCGACTCGGGCAATTTCAGGTACGGTGCCGCAAGGGCCTTGACTACAACGGCGACTTCGGATTTATCAGTGAAACGTGCGAGCAGCGCATTGAGTTGCATCATCACCGCTGACGTTCTTCCCGGTTGCGCGAGCATGTTCGCAATATTTGCTTTGGCGGAATCGAGATTACCCTGCGTGCCCACTAATGCCTGCAAGGCTTGGCGTGCGGCCGGTGAATTCGGTTCCAGTTCAAGCCACAGTGTGGTTCCTTCCAGGGCGGCAGAAAGCTCTCGCGCCTGGAAAGCGACTTCCACCGCGCGTCGCGCCAGTCGAGGATCTCGTGTTTTCTGTGCAAGCTCCGACAATCCCTTAAAGGCAAGGCCAGATCGACCGCGTTGGCCGGCGATCTCTGAAATGAGATATTGATAGAGGATTTGATCGGTTAAGCCCGAATCGGTAGCGCTTGAAGGTTGCGCGGCTGCGCTGCCAACCTTTGGTGCAACAGGCTCGGCCGACTCGGCGCTAAATCCGAACAGAGCGAGCAGGGTGACACTCGAGATTTGCGCGATATACGATGCAAACTTGATGTTTCTGTATGACATTTCAACTTTCCATTGACTCGGCAAATTCGCAAGCCCGAAGTCGCGCACGAATTTTCAATTGCCGACCGCGCATGATAATCCGGAATTGAGCTGGCAAGTGCTGCGATTGGCTCGCCATACTCCATTGGACGGATTTGCCGCGCGCAAGTTCGCACCCCGCGCGCGCACCCCTTACAATCTCGACAATACTTGTTCCTACTTGCCCGAACTGCCGAGTCTATGCCCGAACTACCGGAAGTTGAAACCACACGCCTGGGCCTGCTTCCCTTTGTGCAGGGACGACGGATCGCAAGTGTGAAAGTGCGCGATGATCGCCTGCGTTGGCCCGTGCCCGCAGATTTTGCGCGACGCCTGAAAGGCCGCACGGTCGTTGATGTCGTGCGCCGGGGAAAATATCTTTTGTGGGACTGTGAATCCGGCTACGTATTGAGTCATCTGGGGATGTCGGGCTCATTGCGGGTCATAAACGCATCG
>JANOKK010000821.1:0-1217 GCA_031419255.1 Betaproteobacteria bacterium | reverse complement strand
TGAGTCCTTGACGCCGAGGCCGATGATCGACTTTGCCTCTTCAATTGTCGGCACAGGCAGACACATGTCAATGGCGGCTAGTTGAATGCACTCGGCGATCAGACCGGTTGAATCCAAGATGGAGCCGTCCCAATCGAAAACGATCAGGTCGTACCGCCGACTTTCGGCTGCGGAAGTCATTCGTGTGCGCGCCGCAAGTAACCCAGATATTTTTCCAGGTCCGGCGATAGTGGCGCAACGATGCTTGTCGTGTGGCCGGATGCCGGATGCGGAAACGTCATTGATCGCGCATGCAAAAACATGCGTTTCAGGCCGCCGTGCTTCGCTGCAGCAACGTGTTTGTTCAACGTGAAGTCGCCGTATTTGTCATCACCGAGGATTGGAAAACCAGCCGAGCCAAGATGGACACGAATCTGATGGGTGCGCCCGGTGCGAATTTCACAATCGAGCAGCGTGGCACCCGGCAATTTTTCGACGCGCGTGACGATCGTGTGCGACTCCTGGCCATCATCTTCATCAACCGAGACTCGCCGTTCGCCGCTCGCGGTCACCTGTTTCGTGAGCTTGGTGCGAATGTGGCGTCGTTCGTCCAGCCAATTGCCTTTCACCAATGCGGTGTAGTGTTTTTCAACTCGTTGCGAAGAATCGCCTCGCAGCATCGCGTGCATGGCGGTCAGTGCGCTGCGTTTTTTTGCGATCAACAACACGCCAGATGTGTCACGGTCAATGCGATGGACAAGTTCGATAAATTTCGCCTCCGGGCGCAACGCGCGAAGTGCCTCGATGACGCCAAAGCTGATGCCGCTGCCGCCATGCACTGCCATGCCTGCTGGCTTGTTGATCGCCAGCAATGCGTCGTCTTCGAACAGGATATCCAACGCCAAACCCCGCGTATTATCTGCCTTTCCGGCAGAAAATGCCCGGGAAGCCGCGTCGATACTGGGGCTAGCCGCTTTTTCGACGGTCCGAATCGGCGGAATCCGCACGACATCGTCCAGCTTCAATCGATAGGCCGCATCAATCCGGCCTTTATTAACCCTGACTTCGCCCGATCTGACAATTCGATAAACGTGGTTTTTCGGCACACCCTTCAAAAGCGTTGCCAGAAAATTGTCGAGCCGCTGTCCGACCGAATTATCATCGATCATCACAAAACTCGCGGCCGCGGCCATCGCTTCGACACTGTCAGCACTACGGGAAGTTGAATTTTTTCCGCG
>JANOKK010000820.1:0-2308 GCA_031419255.1 Betaproteobacteria bacterium | reverse complement strand
ACACCAGAAACAACAACACGAGCACGTTCGCGGTCAAGCGGATGCCGATGGGCTTCAGATAATCCATCAACACATCACGGATGCCGATCCACGCGTGGTAATAGACCGAAAGCAAAAACAGCAACGCGAGAATTCGGAAAGCCTGCGACTGAAATAACGCGCGCCAATCGGCGTAGCCGATGCTGCCTTTGATTGCGATGAAGCCAATAATTACCACGCTGAACAAGACCATGATGACGGCGGTCACGCGTTGCGCGAGCCAATCCTGCCAGCCGTAATGTGCGCCTACGGGCGTGCGATCCGCGCGTTTCAGCGTCACCATATGCGCGCTCCGATGAGCAGCATCGAAACGACACCTGCAATCAGCACCAGCTTCGCAGAGAGCCTTGCGGCGGCAAGATCAATGCCGACATGTACATCAAGCAACAGGTAACGAATGCCGGCGAAGAAGTGATGCATGTAGGCCCAGACGAATCCGAGAAAAATCACTTTCACGATCGGCTCGGCAAAAAATGATTTCCAACGATTAAAGCCGACTTCAGTATCGAGCGTGCATTGCACGACGTACAACATCGCTGGAATCAAGAACAGAAACATTGCCACACCGGTCACTCGATGAAATATCGATACGAGTCCGGGCACCGGCAAATTCAATAAATTGAGATCGTAGTATTTCGGTCGCGCGGACGGCGGGGTGCGGGGTGCGGAGGACATTGCAGGAATCCCTATTCTGTTGTCTCTGGCTAGACAATGGGTAAGGCGGGCATGAATCGTTGCGATTGCGCGGCACGGGGAAAATGCCAATAGAAGCAATAGAAGCGGTGATTTTAATCCCAAAAGCAATCGACTGCATAGCACGCGAGTCAGCCTGGTAGTGCCGGGTATGACGCTATATCAGATATCGATAGAATATTCGTAAGCCAATGATTTAATGTGACAACTTACAAAATAGCTGCATTGGATACTGGCCGATGCAAGGTTAACCGTCATTCAATACCATGCGATATCATTATCTGATATCATCTATAAATTCGTGTTCACTTTCATTTCTGGCAAGGGCTCCAGTCAAATTCATGAAGTACAAAGGCTACACGGCACGCATCGATTTCGATTCAAAGGATGAGATTTTTTGCGGTCGCTTGCTCGGCATGAATGAGGCGCTGGTATTTCATGGCGCGAGTGTCGAAGAATTACGCGGCGATTTTGAATTCGCGGTTGATCACTACTTGGCGGAATGCACGCGCCTCGGGAAAGCGCCCGAGAAACCGGCGTCAGGGAAGTTACTGTTGCGGCTTCCGTCCGAACTGCATGCCGACGCCATCATCGCGGCCGCCGCTTCCGGCAAAAGCGTGAATCAATGGGTCGCGGATACGCTGAGCGATGCGCTCGATACGTAGTGCTTGAAATGACCGCGCTACGCAAGCTCGTTGAAGTACGAATATCCCTCGGTCTGGCACAATCCACGCCGCCATTCCACTGGCTTATCGCCGTAGGTGAAGGCAATACGATCGACACATAACAGTGGCGAACCTGGCTTCACTTGCAATTGCCTGGCCGAGAACGCGTCGGCCGCAACGGCACGCAATCGCTCCTCCGCGCGGATCATCCGCAAGCCATAGGTGGTTTCAAAAAAACTGTAAATCGAACCCAGCGATTCCTGGATTTTCTCGATGGTGAGGTTCGGCACCAACGCCGAGGGCACGGTGACTTCATCGAGGATCACCGGCTTGCCCGCGAACACCAACACTCGGCGTATCGCGGTAATCGGCGCACCGATTTTCAAATCAAGCGCACGCGCGATTTCGCGATTCGCTTTGCCGCGTTTGACATCGATGAACAATGTTTTCGGGTGAATCTTGTCGCCCTTGTCGGGGATGATGCGCAGAAACCGGTATTGCGTTTTGGGTTCCGTGTGGGTGGCGACAAAGGTACCCTTGCCTTGTCGACGGATGAGAATGTTCTCCGCCGCAAGAGCGTCGATCGCTTTGCGCACGGTTCCCTGACTCACCTGATAGCGAACCGCGAGATCCATCTCCGACGGTATCGCTTCGCCCGGCTTCCACTCGCCTGCGATCAGGCTGCGCGTGAGCAAAATCTTGATCTGATCGTATAACGGTTGAAAACTTGGCGAGCCGCCGAATGCCGCAGGCACCGGCACAGACGGCGAGGCCATTGACGCCGGCGATGGAGGAGATGGCGTTGTCGCAGGGTGCGCAGTTGTTTTGGCGGATTTGGACGGAGCGGACATAGTGAGTCGGGCTGACTATCGCGAGCCACATCGTAGCACAATGAAAAGCGAACTCACCTA
>JANOKK010000819.1:0-2310 GCA_031419255.1 Betaproteobacteria bacterium | reverse complement strand
AAAAGTGCATAGTCGCCTTGAATATTGAGAAATGGAAAGTGGGCACGATTGCGTCGCACATGAACACGAAGATCGCCATTTGACGGGCTTCTTCGGGTGAAAGTGCTTCAAAACCCGCGCCGATATTGGGCTTTGCCCCTTACGCCCATCGTGAATGAAAGCGTCCCACATCCTGCGATGTGCGAATGCTACTTCTTCACTTCCGGTTGCGGTGTCATGACTTCTCCGGCGAGCGACCAGCTTGTTTTGCCTGTTTCCGCATCCGCCTCGCGCACCCAGACACGCGCGTACAGGCCATTTTTCAAAGTACCTTCCCGCGTCTGCCAGGCAACGTTGCCGACGGCGTAGACGAAATCATTGGCTTGAGACGCGCCTTGCAATTTCACTGTCCAGGACCACTGCGTTTCGTTGCCCTTCAGGTATTCACCGATCGCTTTCGCGCCATCGATCGGCAATTGATCGGCACGCAATAGGCGCGTTCGCGACGTGACTGCGGCGCGATAGGCGTCGCTGTTGTTGACGGCGCGCGCGATGAATTGCTGCTCCGGGTCGTCACTCGTCTTGTCGGTGCCGACTTTCAATGGCGGCAAGTCGAGCGCTATCAATGGAGCGTCGGACAATTTGTCCGGGGTCGCGGTCGCGCCATGCGATATGCCGTGATCGAACAATACTTTCCATGCGCCACTCTTTTGCTTCTGCCAGACGGAGAAAAACTGGCCGTGAAAAGCGGGTGCAGTGGGGTCTTTCTTATCGCGAATAATCGACGGGCCGGTAGAATAACCAAGATCGCCCGACGCGGAAAGTATGGCGCGTTGGGACGTCCAATCAAGAATGATGGCGGGCTCGCTGCGTGGTGCCAACCAGGCTTGCGCATCGACCAGCTCAGGCCGCAGCAGCCAGGATTTTTCCGCTAAAAATTCGATGAAGGCCGCGCGCATGCCGTTTTTCATCGAATAGGCGGCGAACTTGCCTTCTTCAGCAGCCACGTCTTTGGCGGTGAACGGGGCACCCATCGCGGCGGGCGCGGCGAGCATGGCAAGGGTCAGTGGAATCGATCGAAAAATTGCCGATGGCAGTGCGCCGCAAAAAATATTTGGCATGGTGTTCCCAGTGTCGAGGTAGATCGTGACAGGCAATTTAGCGCATTTCCCGCGCAATGTTGCGACACTCGGAAACCGATTGTGACTACCGCTTAGAGCACGTAGCGCGCGAGATCCTCACTTTCCGCCAGCGCGCCCAGTTTTTCATTGACGTATTCGGCGGTCACAGCGAATTTCTCACCTTGCGAGGTGGTATCGAATGAAATATCTTCAAGCAATTTTTCCATCACCGTGTACAAGCGCCGCGCGCCGATGTTTTCGGTTTTTTCATTCACGGCGAACGCGATCTCGGCGAGGCGGCGCACACTTTCCGGCGGAAATTCTACCGTGACGTTTTCGGTTTGCAACAAGGCCTGATACTGACGTGTGAGGCAGGCGTCGGTCTTGGTGAGAATGGCTTCAAAATCCTCGATTGAGAGCGATGAAAGCTCGACCCGGATCGGCAATCGGCCCTGCAATTCCGGGATCAGGTCGGAGGGTTTCGCGAGATGAAATGCGCCTGAGGCGATGAACAAAATATGATCGGTTTTCACCATGCCGTACTTGGTGGAAATAGTGGTGCCCTCGACCAGCGGCAGCAAATCGCGTTGCACTCCCTGACGCGAGACATCCGCGCCGTGAGATTCTGAACCGCTGCGATTGGCGATCTTGTCGATCTCGTCGATGAAGACAATACCATTTTGCTCGACGTTTTCAATCGCCGCGATCTTGGTTTCTTCGTCGTTGACCAGCTTCAACGCCTCCTCGTCGGTGAGTAACCTCAGCGCCTCCTTGACGGTGACCTTGCGGGTTTTTTTGCGCGTCTGCCCCATGTTGTGGAACATGCCCTGGATCTGTTGCGTCAATTCCTCCATGCCGGGTGGGCCGAATATTTCCATCGAGGCGGGCATGGCCGCGACGTCGATTTCAATTTCGCGATCATCGAGTTTGTTTTCGCGCAGCATTTTGCGAAACTTCTGCCGCGTCACATTTTCGTCGCCTTCGACCGCATCGGCTTTCGCGTAGAAATCGAAATTGCGCGCCTGCGGCAGCAGCACATCAAGCACACGCTCTTCGGCACTGTCCTGCGCGAGATGCCTGACTTTTTGCGCTTCGATTTCGCGCGCCTGCTTGACCGCGATTTCAGCCAAATCGCGAATGATGGAATCGACATCGCGGCCGACGTATCCGACCTCGGTAAATTTAGTCGCTTCCACCTTGAGGAACGGCG
>JANOKK010000818.1:0-2165 GCA_031419255.1 Betaproteobacteria bacterium | reverse complement strand
CACCAATTTGGCGCGCGCACGCGACAAGCGCGAACGCACCGTGCCAATATCGATATTGCAAATCTGCGCGATCTCGACATACGCGAGATCATGCATCTCATAAAGAATAATCACATCGCGGTAATGCGGTGCGAGCTTTTGCAGCGCCCGCCGAACAGTCTCGGCTTGTTCCTGATCGAGCAGGCGCTCCTGCGGTTGCGGCGATGGATCCATGATCCAGTCGGTGGTGCTGTCATCGTCTGCGGCATCATCATTGCCGGCGACACTTGAATGGCTGGTCGATACAAATCGATACTGCGACGCATCGCGCTTCAACAACAGATTGCGCGCCACGCCAAACAAGAATCCCTGCAACACGCCGCGGGTCGGATCAAACTTCAAGGTATCCGCGATTAGTCCCATGAAAATCTCCTGCACAATATCCGCCGCCGTGTCGGGCGAGCCCGCACGCAGCAGCAGAAACCGGTACAGCGGCGGCTGATGGCGTCGATACAGGGCCTCAAAGGCGGCGTGATTGCCGCGTCTGATGTCTGAGAGCAAGGCCAAGTCTTCGGTCGGATCGGTCAAGGGCATGGTTTTTCGGCGGGTTTCCCGTATTCCACCACGGGCCCGAAAAAGTTCCTGGTATTTTATGGAAAATGCATGAAGTCGCGTATGCGCGGTCGTTGTGGAATGGCGCTCCCCACCTGTTGACCCCGGAATACGCTGCGCTGCTTTCGGGCTACCGAATGCGATCAGTTTGCCGATGTGCCGGGTCTTTGTGCATGAGCGTGGGAGCAAGTGTTATTCGGATCGGTGTAGATCGTTGCCGCTTCAAGATTGCCTGCACCCCTGAGTTTTCGGAAGCGCCGCGCGCGTGTTTCTTTCGGTTGCGATTCGTTACCTCAACAGACCGCCTGCGGGACGCCAATGACGGCAAGAAACGGTTTGAAAAATGTTCTTTTGTCGCCTGAAACCCTCAGAGCCCGCGCCGATATTGGCGCTCCGGCTGATCATGCAATATCGCGGCGCGTCGGAGCGAAAATAACATTTGCAAATCAACCACCGTTTCGGCGATATTCGCCGCTTGGTGTCAGCGCCGCACTTGCACGTCTTCGGTCCGATCTACCTTTCAGCGCCCACTTCCGGGAGTCTCCATTGCAATCCAATTCACTTCGCGCCATCGCAAGATCGATGGCCTTGGCCCTTGTTTTCCTGCGCATTTGCAACCCGCACGCCGACGCGTCCGTACCGCGCGCGGCGGCGTCGCTCAGCAAACCCGCGCTGTTCGAGCGCAACGACGGCCAGTTCGCCCCGGACATCGCCTATCGCGCCGATTTTTCCCGCGTCAATGCGGCGATACATGCCGATGGCTCCCATACCTTGAAGCCGACGCCGTCACCGGCCGGCGGCGCGGCGGCGGTGCGGTTTGCCTTGCGTGACGCCAACAAAATCGCCAATGCGCGCGCGGAACACGAGCAGGCGTACCGCACCAATTATTTCCGCGGCGGCGATCATCCACTTCAGGTGCAAGACGTACCGCATTTTGCCCGCGTCCAGTTCGACGACGTGTACCCGGGTGTGGCACTCGCGTATTACCCGTCCAACGGCGCGCTCGAATACGATTTCATCGTCCAGCCCGGTGGTGATTTGAAAAAAATCGTCTGGAGCGTGTCGGGCGCGAAATCGCTGAAGGTCACCAAAGAAGGTGATCTCGTGGTGCAATCCGCATCCGGTGAGCATGTGCAGCGCAAGCCGAGCGCGTATCAAACCATCGGCGGCGAAAGGCGCGCGGTCGATGCCGCATTCCGCCTCGCCGCCAATCGCATGGTCGGGTTCGCCGTCGGCCCGCACGACCGGAATGAGACGCTGGTGATCGATCCTGTCATCGAATACGCGTCCTATCTGGGTGGCGCGGGCGATGACAGTCCGCGTGCCGTCACCATCGGCCCGGATGGTTCGATTTTCGTCGCCGGTGTCACGCGCTCATCCGATTTCCCGACCGCCGGCGCCTACAGCGCGCGCCTGGGCGGCGCGAGCGATGCGTTCGTCAGCAAAATCAATCCGAATACCGGCGCGCTCGTGTACTCGACCTATCTGGGGGACGCCCGCAATGCCGATGAAGGCATGGGTATCGCCGTCGACAGCGCGGGAGCGGCCTACATTACCGGCCTCGCGGGCGCGAA
>JANOKK010000817.1:0-4298 GCA_031419255.1 Betaproteobacteria bacterium | reverse complement strand
CTGCAGTTCACCCGATTGGTACATCTCACGCATGATGTCCGAGCCGCCGACGAATTCGCCGTTGATGTAGAGCTGTGGAATGGTCGGCCAGTTGGCGTATTCCTTGATGCCTTGGCGCACATCCTGATCTTGCAGCACGTCGACCGTGAATGGTTGATCGACGCCGCAGGCTTTCAACATCTGCGTGGCGGAAGCTGAAAAACCGCACATCGGCATTTGCGGCGAGCCTTTCATGAACAGCACAACGGGGTGGGAAGTCACGGTTTCGCGGATTTTGTCTTGCACGTCCATGGGAGGCTCCAGAGTGGGGTCGGATACGTTGGTTCGGATGGCGATCATTCTAGCGAATTTGACCGCCGGATACGCGGGGAATTCCCGCGAGATCATTGATACAGATGAGGTTTTCAAAGCCGGCTTTCAAGAGCATTTCGCGCGCCATGTCGGCCTGATCGTAGCCGTGCTCGAATAGCAGCCAGCCAACAGATGAAAGATGCGCCGGCGCACCCGCGACAATGGTGCGGATGGAATCCAGTCCATCGCTGCTGCCATCGGTGAGCGCGATGGCCGGCTCGAAGCGCAGATCGCCTTCGGCAAGATGTTTGTCGCCGCCCGCGACGTAAGGTGGGTTTGCGACGATCAAATCGAATCGGCGATGTTGGAATGCGGCGAACCAGTTGCTCTGGATGAACTCGACTTTCGCGCCGAGACGTTGCGCGTTATTTCGCGCGACCTTCAACGCGTCTGTCGAGTTATCGCAGGCTGTCACATTCGATGTTTTTGATTCCAGCGCGAGTGTAATCGCGATGACACCGCTGCCTGTGCCCAACTCCAAAACCATAGCATTGGTGCGGCTTTCCAGCCATTTTTGCTCGGAAACGCGCTCCAATGCTTGTTCTACAAGAATTTCCGTTTCCGGACGTGGGATCAGTACATGCTCATTCACACTAAATTCGCGACCATAAAATTCGCGCGTGCCAACGATATAGGCGAATGGTTTTCCCGCCGCTCGCGCCGCAATCTGGCGCGTGAATTGGTCGGCTTCATCGGGCGAAATGACACGCTCCGTGTGAGCCAGCAGTGTCGCGCGACTGAGTTTCAACAGATTCGCCAACAGATACTGCGCCTCGCGTCGATCAATCGACGATTCCGCGAGCGTTAGTGCTTCGGCAATCGTCACGGCATCACGCGTTCGTCGCCAGCGCCGCCAACTGCTCCGCCTGATGTTCGGCGATCAATGCGTCGGTCAATTCGGTCAAATCGCCGTCCATGATGTTGTCGATTTTATAGAGCGTGAGGTTGATCCGATGATCGGTGACACGGCCCTGCGGAAAGTTGTAGGTGCGGATGCGCTCCGAACGATCGCCCGAGCCGATCAGCGATTTTCGTTCGGCCGCTTCTTTGGCGTTTTGCTCGCGCGTCTGCTTGTCCTTGATGCGCGCGGCCAGCACCCGCCAGGCTTGCTCTTTGTTTTTGTGTTGCGAGCGGCCATCCTGACACTCAACCACGATGCCGGTGGGAATGTGGGTCAAGCGCACGGCCGAATCGGTCTTGTTGATGTGTTGCCCGCCGGCACCGGAGGCGCGAAACGTATCGACGCGAACGTCCGATGGATTGATCAGCACATCGCTCACGTCATCGGCCTCCGCCATGATGGCAACCGTGGCGGCAGAGGTGTGGATACGACCTTGCGTCTCGGTTTCAGGCACACGTTGCACACGATGCCCGCCGGACTCGAATTTCAGGCGCGAATAGGCGCCCTGGCCGACGATGCGCGCAATCACTTCCTTGTAGCCGCCGACTTCACCTTGCGACTCGGAAATAATTTCGACCTGCCAACGCTGCCGCTCGGCGTAGCGCGTGTACATGCGAAACAGATTGCCCGCGAACAGTGCGGATTCATCGCCGCCGGTGCCGCCGCGTACTTCGACGAAGATATTTTTGTCGTCGTTCGGGTCTTTAGGCAGCAACAATTTTTGCAAATCAATTTCAAATGCATCCAGCTTGGCTTTTCCGGCCTTGATTTCGGTGTCGGCAAAATCGCGCATCTCGGGATCGGCAGCCATTTCCTGCGCCGCCGCGATGTCGGCCTCGGTCATTTGATATTCCTTGAACAATTCGACGACCGGCGTCAGTTCCGAGTGTTCACGGGTGATTTTGCGATAGCTGTCCATGTCGTTGACGACATTCGGGTCGGCCAGAAAACGGTCGAGTTCGACCAATCGTTCGGCAAGCGAGGCGAGTTTTTTTTCGATGGAGGGTTTCATAAACGATGTAGTCGTTGGCGTTGGGCCACGTCAATAAGTGGCGAACAAAAAACTAATTCAAATGGTTATTGGCCACGGATTTCACGGATAAGCATCCGATGAACTGACTGGGTACAATCCACCGCACTTCGTGTAATCCGTGGTGAATATTTTTATTGGCGCCACAAACGCAGGGTAGCTACGTCTCTTCCTGATCGGGATAGAGCTTGGCAAGCGCGTCGGCGAGCGCGTCGCGTTCGGCACCGGATACGCGGTTGAGTGCCGCCAGCGGATGGTGCAAAAACTTGTTGGTGAGGCCGTTGGCGAGCATCTCCAGCACCCTCGCCGGATCCTCGCCGCGCGCGAGCAGTTTGCCGGCGCGTTCCAGTTCCAGTTGCCGATATTGCTCTGCCCTGCCGCGCAATTGCTGAATCATCGGCACGGTCGCGCGCGACGCGAGCCACGCCATGTACGCGCCGACGTGAATTTCGATGATTGCGTCAGCCTCTTTGACCGCACCGTCGCGCTTTTCGCTGTTTTGCTGGGTCACCTTGCCGAGACCATCGAGCGTGTAGAGAAACACATCGTCCAGATCGCCGACTTCGGCTTCGATATCGCGCGGCACGGCAAGATCCACCATGAACATCGGTCGATGCTTTCGCAATTTCAAGGCGCTTTCGATCATGCCTTTGCCGATGATTGGCAGTGTCGATGCGGTTGAACTGATAACGATGTCGAATTCGTGAATCCGTTCCGGCAATTGTTGCAGCGTGATCGCGCTTGCGTGAAACCGCGCCGCCAGTTCGCGGCCACGCTCCAGGGTGCGATTGGCGACGACCACGGTTTTCGGCGCGCTCGAGGTGAAATGTGCGGCGGCAAGTTCGATCATTTCGCCGGCACCGATCAGCAATAGCCGGGTATCCCGCAAATCGCCGAACAACTGCTGTGCTAACTTGAGCGCGGCCGCCGCCATGCTGACCGAGGCGGCACCGATGGCGGTTTCAGTGCGCACCTGTTTGGCGACTTTAAACGTGTCCTGAAACAACCTATCGAGCGGACCGCCCAACATGCCGGCTTCGGCAGCGATTTTCACGGCGAGTTTCACCTGGCCGAGAATTTGCGGCTCGCCAAGAATCATCGAATCGAGCCCACTCGCCACCCGAAATACATGTCGCGGCACGTCGGCATCGGTGAGCCGGTAGAGATGCGGATGCAGGCTGTTACCGGGTTTGCCGCCATCGGCACCGGGTTGCGCGGCGAGCCACTCGCCTGCGCGCTCAGCCGCTCGAACATCCAACGCACGCACATAGATTTCGGTGCGGTTACAGGTGGAAATCAACGCGATTTCGTCCGCCGACGTCTCGTTTTTCAATGCTTCCAGCGCGGCGCGTTGCGCGTCGGTCGGGAACGCAACGCGCTCGCGTACCTCGATGGGCGCGGTGCGGTGGTTGAGTCCGATTGCAAAAAGCGGCATGAATGATTTCGTCGAGAGGCATTTCAGAGTAAAAATGCCGACAAATTATAGCAGCCACCCTTCTACGACCCGGTGGCGCGGTGCCACGGTCGTCGATTGCGATTCGCAAGACTGCGCGGAATTTGATACTCTTTCCGGACGTTAAGTTACCGGTCGCAACCATTGGAGACGAGCATGCGCATAACGATTGTCAGAAGCACCATTTTGGCAATATTCACGTTTGCCGCTCCATCGGCATTCGCCGCGACAAAAGACTGCCCGCCGCTATTGGATCATCGATTTCAAAGCTTGCAGGGCAAGCCAATGGATTTGTGCCAGTTCAAGGGCAAAACCCTGCTTGTGGTCAATACCGCAAGCTATTGCGGCTATACCGGACAGTACGAAGGGCTGCAAGGTTTGTATGACAAATACCGTGATCGCGGGCTGGTGATCGTCGGCTTTCCCGCCAACGATTTTGGTAAGCAGGAGCCGGGCTCCAACGCAGAAGTTGCGGACTTTTGCGAGCGCACCTTCAAGGTCAAATTTCCGATGATCGAAAAGACTGCAGTGATCGGTGCGCAAACCAATCCGGTTCACGAGGC
>JANOKK010000816.1:0-1433 GCA_031419255.1 Betaproteobacteria bacterium | reverse complement strand
TATTGTAGGCACTCAAAAAACCAGGGTCTTGCACAATGGCCTCTCGCGCCCACCAATAGGCATCGCTCACGTTTCCCCGGGCAAGCGCTTCTGCCGCCCGATTGTTCATGAACATGGCGATCACGGTTTCGGTCGAGAGTGGCAACGTGCGTTGGCCACGGGTTTCCCCTGCGGGAAGAAAATCGACCGTTATCTGCGCATCGTCGAACTTGTTGCGCAAACTGAGTAGTGGTTTGCCGACAGTCAGATTGACATGCCCGATGGAGAAATATAGTCCACCGCTGCGCTCCCAAATATTATCGGTCAGAACGCGCTGGAATCCGACCTGCATATCAAGTTCCCGAGCGAGTGCCGCCGTCATGATGACCAATGACAGACAATTCCCGGTCCGCTCCTTAAAGGTCTGCGCGGCATTTCGAGTCTTTGCCGAGTCATATTCGACTTTCAATTGATTCTTGTTGTACAACGCATCGATCAGCCCTTGCAGCCGGCCTTTTGCGCGTAGTTGATCGCCAATTTCTGCGTGTACATAGTGCTTCATCTCATCGCTGAGCGCGAATACGTCGGACGCGTCGATGCGCTCGGACGGGGCCGAGAAGAGTTGATCATTGAAGACGTTTGCCGGCCGCACTCGCGCACCCGGTGTCGCGCACGAAGCCAGCAAAGTCGTCGCAAGTAGTACTGCCAAAATTTTCAATTTGAACCTCGCGCCAATTGGCGAACCAGGGAATCCCCGATCAAGTCCTTCGACAGGCTCAGGACGAACGGTAACGTATTGAATCCGTTCGTGGTGAGCTTGTCGAACCACTGGCAAATTGGGCTTGATCAGGCGTTCCCTTACGGACCAATTCAGCCGTCCCCTACATTTGGCCAACACGCGAAACCCTGCACGAAAGTTTCATTGCCGCTGCCGCCACCACCAATCTTACGCTTCGTCCCGGTTGCATTTCAAACACCCAATAAAAAAGCCGCAGGGTTTCCCCTGCGGCTTCGAGACGTCGACAAAAAAATCTTGTCTAAGTATGCTGCTTAGAAAAACTTGTAGGTGACTGTTCCGTACACAAAACGACCGCGTGGATCGTATTGGTATACGTCATAGCCGGATTGGAACTGCGAGCCATTGTTGATGAACAGCGGCGGATCCTTATCGAACAGGTTACGCGCACCCAGCGAAAACTTCAGATTCTTGACACCGCTGAAAGTAGCAACCAAATCATAAAGACTCTGGCTCGGCACAAAGTGACGGTTTCCGTTCAGGTCGTTGCCATCCTCGTAGCCCTTGTAGTAGCGCTGCGTCAGTGTCGCATTGACGGGGCCGGCGGTATAGCCCATGGTCAGGTTATGCTTCCACTTCAGGATCACGCCGGTTGCCGAGGCAACCAATGGCGCGCCATCGGGACGCACGGTCGTGCCCACGCTCTTCTCAAGTTCGC
>JANOKK010000815.1:0-1792 GCA_031419255.1 Betaproteobacteria bacterium | reverse complement strand
GCCGAGGCCGAGCAAAAACATGATTGCCATCATCGTGCCGACATTGGTGGTGAAGGGCAATCCAAGAAAGCTGATCCCGGCGACGAATAGTGAGGCGACAAGCACCGTCCACGGGTGAATACGGTTGATGAAGAATGGCGTCGCAAGGCGTACGGTGAACGTCGCGGCGGCGAAGGTGGCCATGACCAGGCCAATTTCGGACGCGGACAAGCCGATATTAGTGCCGTGCACGGGGATCGCGAAACCATAGACATCCCAGGCAACGGTCAGGATGGCCATGGTGATGAACAACCGCCGCAAACGCACGTCGCGCAACAGATCGAGGATTGCGCCGACCGGCGCATCGTGTGGACGCGGCGCTGGCACCGGCAATGGCACCAATTTCAACGATAGCGCCAGAATCGGCAACAACGTGAATGCCGCTAACAGTAAAAACGTGGTTCGATGCCCGAAATTATCAATCCCGACACCGGAGAGGATGGGAGCGATGAATGCGGAAGTCGAAAATCCCATTGCCACATAGCTGAAATTCACCGCGCGGTACTCAGGCGGCGACAATTCGCCCACCGCGTGATACGCCGCCACGTTGATCAGCATGAATGCCACACCGACAATAATGCTGGTTGCGTAGAGCACCGCCATACCGGGAAACAGGAACGGCAATAGCGTACCAATGCAGACCGTCAAGGACCCCAACAGCAAGGGCTTTTCCATACCGACGCGATCGATCCAGCGCCCGGCGGAAACAGAGAGCAATGCCGGCAACAACGCATACATCGCCACCAGTATGCCAACCGTCAATGCCGATTCGCCCTGGTGTATCGCATAGAGCGATACCGTCACCCGGCTGCCGCTGAACGCGATGTGGTCGAGCACCAGCAAGATAATGACAAGGGGCAGGGGACGCATGCAGAAAATATCGCGGTGAGGGAAAGGGTGGCAGCGTTACAGCGTTAAAACGTTATGGGGAATTTGGCGATCAGGAAAGCGTGCGGCGACGCATCGCCAATGCAACGCCCAGAGAAGTAATAATTATGCCCGCAATCGATATTGCCGACGGCGCGAGGCCAAACCACAGATACTCGATGGCGACCGCGAAAATCGGCGGCAGGTACATCATGCTCGTCACACGAGTCGCTTCGCCGCGCCGCATCAGCGTATGCAGCGCGTTTACGCCAAGCAATGACGCGAGCAACACCAAAAACGCAATCGAGCCCAGCAGCGGCCACGTCCATTCGATTTTTCCACTCTCGAACATGATGCTCATCGGCACCAGCACGATCAGCGAGGCGGCGAACTGAATCAACGCGCCGCTGCGTAAATCGACATCGGGACAAAATCGCCGCTGATAAAGCGTGCCGGCGGTGAGTGCGGCGAGTCCGATGGTCACCGCTATCAAACTTCCCATCGTGGCCGCGCGCATGTCGATCTTGTGCCACACGATGAGCGCGACACCCATAAAGCCCAATACGATACCGAGCCACTGCAGGCGCGTGGGCCGCTCATGAAACCAGCCCACCGCGATGATCGCGGTTGCGAGCGGCTGCAACGCGAGTACCACTGCCGCGATACCCGCCGACATGCCCAGGTATTGAGCGTAGTGACTGCCGGAAAGGTGTATCGCATGCATCAATAATCCGGCCACGATAATGTGCAGCCATTCGCGACCATCGCGAGGCCAACGTGGTTTCAGCCACCACAACAGCGGAATCAGGCAGATCAGTCCGAACGCGAATCGCAATGACAGGAAAGTAAATGGCGCGGAGTACTGCAGGCCAATCTTGGTGGCAAC
>JANOKK010000814.1:0-4007 GCA_031419255.1 Betaproteobacteria bacterium | reverse complement strand
ATCAAATCTGGGCGGCCCTCCTGATACCGCGCTATTCGCGTTCGGCGAACGATGTTCGACCGATGCCAAATCCGCATTGACAAATGCGGGCTTCAAAAATCCCTGGGCTGGCGCAATGGACACGTCGCCGGAGCGTTCGTGGGATTTATCGTGGTTTCGATCTGTTGGCAATTCGACGCCGGCACGCCTCAATTCTTCCAGACGTTTGGCGGCTCGCTCAATGAGACTCATCTTGAACCTTACCCGGCTCGCGCGGAGAGCAGCGTTAGCGCGAAAAGGCTCGCCAAGTAGGTGCCCGCGAGCGCCCCGACTCCGGCGAGAAATTTTGATGTGCTGCGTCTGGCCGCTTTCTTATGCGCGTCGTTTGTCAAAATTGAAACTGTGCCGAGTATCGGCAGGCCGGTCACTTCAGCCAATGCTCGCCCGTCGTAGAAAGCTGGACGAACTTCGCGCGCAACAAATGCCGCCGCGAATCCGGCCGCAAGTGCGGCAACAAAGGCCATTGGAAAAAGTATCGCTCGATTGGGAAACACTGGCCCAGGCGAAACACGCGGGGGATCGATCATGCGGAAATCTGCAACACCGGAAACCGATTGCATGTCGCTGGATATACTTGCAGATTCGCGCTTGGAGACGAGGCTATCGTAATTTTTCTTGTTGACTTCATAGTCACGATTCAATTGGGTTGCTTCCGCCTCGAGCTGTGGGACCATGGTTGCAGCCGCTTTGAGTCGCGCATGCCGGCCAGAATATTCAGCGACGCGAGCGCGAAGGGAGGCGACGGTCGCTTCTGCCTGCGCGAGCGAAACCTTGAGTTGTTCCGAGGCCCTGACACCGCCGCCGAAGGACATTGGCGTTGCCGGTGAACCTTCTTTGCGCCGCGCCACCAATAGCTGACTTCGTTGCTGCTCCAATTCACGGATGACACGCTGAACCCCAACCACGTCCGGGTGGCTTTCGGTGTACTTCTGGAGTAGGCCATCAAGGCTGCGGCGCTGGGCATCGATGCGCGCCTCGACATCCGATATCATCGCGACAGAGACCGTGGGCACAGCGGCTCCCGCGACGGAACTCGGTTCCTCATTGGCCAAGCCACGCTTGAACGCATCGCGAGTGTTTTCCGCCTCGCGCAAGTCGAGTTGCGCGCGCTCCAGCAGGCTGGTCGTTTCCGCGAGCCGCGAAAAATAGTCTCTGCCTTCGCCAGATGCCATTCCCAGTGAACGAAGTTTGAATTCCTTCAGCTTGGTCTCAGCGTCTTGAAGTTTCTTCTCATAGGTGGCAATTTGTTCGTCGATGAATTTTTTTGCAGCGTCCGTGTCGCTGGCCTTGTCGCCATGCCCGGATTCGATGAACATCGACGAAAATTGTTGCACCACTTTTGTTGCCCGCGCTGGCTTGGTATCGCGGAATGTCAGGAGATAAATGTTATCTCGCCCGCCGCCATCAATTTTCAGATTCTTGATTACGCCGTCGACGATTCTTTCATAATCAAGTTTGGATTTGACGTCGGCATCCAGCCCAACTGTTTGAACAAGCTTTTCGACATTGGGCCGGCTGATAATACTGCGGCTCAACATTGCGATTTGCTGCGTATCGTTTGGCAAGACAGTTAGCCCTGACATGAGCGGCTTGAGGATTGACGCGGTATTGACATAGATGCGTGCAGATGCCTCGAATCTATCGGGCACGAACGAAATCGCGACGATACCGACTGCCGCAACGGCCCATGCCGTTGCCAGTCCCAGCCATCGATAGTGCCACATGCCCCTCAGCGTGATAATGGTTTGGCGCAGTATTTCGTCCATTCAGAAGCCTGTCTCAGGATTGGCGATGCGCGTCACCGTCGGTAACATTCTCGATATGATTGGCAGTTCGTGCATTCCGATAGCCTAGAACCAGCTCTGCGGAATAATCAAAACATCGCCCGGCCTCATTTCCACGTTTGCCGATACATCGCCACGCTTGATGAGGTCTTTGATACGCACGCTGTAGCGTTTGTTGCCATCGAGGGTTCTTAGAATGCTGGCGCCATTGCCATCCGCGAACTCGGTTACGCCGCCGACCGCGATCATTACATCGAGCAAGGTCATTTTCTGCTTGTATGCGAGTACCTGTGGCCGCGCCGCCTCGCCGACAACGCGAATCTGTTCACTGTAAGGGCCGACGAAACTTGTCACGACGACAGTCACGACCGGGTCACGAATGACCTTTGACAGCGCCTTTTCGATGTCGCGCGCCAAGGTGGTGGAATCCTTGCCCAATGCCGGCAGATCCTCCACCAATGGGGCTGCGATCTTGCCGTCGGGCCGGACGGGAACCGTCATTGACAATTCCGGGTTCCGCCACACGACGATATTCAAGGTGTCACCTGCGCCGATCTTGTATTGATAATCGGGCGACGCCGCCAACGCCGGTGCGGGAGGAAATCCGCCGCTGGCGCAACCCGCTGCCAGCACCGCGACCGCTACCACTGCCGCCAAAACCCTGCCCATTTCAATCAATCGATTAGACATATGACCTCCTCGTTGAACCGTAACCGAATTGCTGGATAACACCATTTTTCATCTGCTTGGCGCATGCTCGAAGCACCCTGAATTGGCATGCTAATATTCGACGCGCTTCGCTATAATTTTTGCCGGAGCCACCGAGAAAATTTGCGCTCGGGGCCTCGCAAAGTCTTGCAGCTACGATTTCTTTCCAAATTTGTGTGCGGCGCAATACAAAATATCATTGAATTGCGACTCTGGCGAGCGATCATTTTTCTTCAGAGATATTATCCACGATTATCCACACCCATTGGTGAAGCCGTGACCGATTTCAAACTGCGCCAACCCCCGCGTTTTTTCCCTAAATCGGTTGGCTCCGAAAATTGGTGCCGATTAGACAGGCAATATTCACGCAGGTTTCATCGATGAGTCGCAAAATACTGATCACCGGCGGCGCAGGCTATATCGGCTCGCATACCTGCATCTCGCTTGTCGAGGCCGGATTTGAATTGATTGTCATCGACAATCTTTGCAATAGCAAACGCGAGGCGATTCGCCGTGTCGAACGCATTTGCGGCAAGTCGATCACATTCTTGCGCCTTGACGTGCGTGATCGCGAGGGGTTGCGCATATTATTTACGAAAAATTCCATTTCGGCAGTGATTCATTTTGCGGGCTTAAAGGCAGTTGGCGAGTCGGTGGAAAAGCCGCTTGAATACTACGACGCGAATGTTTCCGGCAGTTTGATTCTGTTTGAAGTGATGGCAGAGGCAGGCTGCAAGACTCTGGTCTTCAGTTCATCGGCCACTGTTTATGGTGATCCCCAGACAGTACCGATTACCGAGGACTTTCCGCTTTCGGCAACCAATCCTTACGGTCGCAGCAAATTGATGGTGGAGGATATTCTCCGCGATCTTCATCGCGCCGATCCGGAGTGGCGAATCGGACTACTACGCTATTTCAATCCGGTCGGCGCTCATTCAAGCGGCTTGATCGGCGAAGATCCGAACGGAATCCCCAACAATCTGATGCCGATCGTGAGCCAGGTTGCGCTGGGCCGGCGGGAAATTTTGTCGGTTTACGGTGATGACTATCCCACCCGCGACGGTACCGGTGTGCGCGATTTTATTCATGTCATGGATCTAGCATTTGGTCACGTCAAGGCGTTGTCATTCTTGTTGAAAAAATCCGAGATGTTTACGATCAATCTCGGCACCGGCAATGGCTACTCTGTACTCGAAGTCGTACGCGCATTCGAAGCGGCGAGCGGGCACAAGGTGCGTTATCGGATCGCGCCAAGAAGGGCCGGCGATGTGGCGGAGTGTTTTGCTGATCCCTCGCGCGCGGCGGAAAAAATAGGTTGGCGAGCAACGCGCAGTATTGACGACATGTGCGCCGACGCATGGCGCTGGCAAAGCGCCAATCCGGATGGCTATCCAGATAGTGCAGGGTAGATTTGGGTACTTCTATTAACCCCGTCATCCCGGCCTCCGCCCATAAGCGCTAATTTAATTGCCGGTC
>JANOKK010000813.1:0-21632 GCA_031419255.1 Betaproteobacteria bacterium | reverse complement strand
TCCAGTACGGGCAGCAGGTCACGGATGTTGGAGATTTTCTTGTCATGCAACAGGATGAACGGGTCATCGAGCAGCGCGACTTGTTTGTCCGGGTTGTTGATGAAATAGGGCGACAGGTAGCCGCGGTCAAACTGCATGCCTTCGACGACTTCGAGTTCGTTGTCGAGTGACTTGCCGTCTTCAACGGTGATCACGCCTTCTTTGCCGACTTTTTCCATTGCGTCAGCGATGATCTTGCCGATGTTCTCGTCCGAATTGGCCGAGATCGAGCCGACTTGGGCGATTTCCTTGTTGGTGGTGGTGGTTTTGGAGAGCTTCTTCAACTCGGCAACGATGGCAACCACTGCCTTGTCGATGCCGCGCTTCAAATCCATCGGGTTCATGCCGGCGGCAACGTATTTCATGCCTTCGACGACGATTGCCTGTGCCAACACGGTAGCGGTGGTGGTGCCATCGCCGGCCACGTCCGAGGTCTTGGAAGCAACTTCCTTAACCATCTGCGCGCCCATGTTTTCGAACTTGTCTTTCAGCTCGATTTCCTTGGCAACGGAGACACCGTCCTTGGTGATGGTCGGTGCGCCGAAAGATCTTTCCAGCACGACATTGCGGCCTTTCGGGCCGAGGGTGACTTTGACTGCATTGGCGAGAACGTTTACGCCATGAACCATGCGGACGCGCGCGTCGCCGCCGAACTTAACTTCTTTTGAGGCCATGATTGAATCCTTTCAAATTAATTTAATGACGAGTGCGGAATGTCGAAACCAGTTAGGCCACGACGGCCATGATGTCTTCTTCACGCATGACCAAGAGTTCGTCGCCGTCAACTTTTACGGTCGTGCCGGAATACTTGCCGAACAAAATCTTGTCGCCGACTTTGACATCAACCGGGAACAATTTGCCTTCGTCGTTCTTCTTGCCTGGGCCCACGGCCAGGACTTCGCCTTGATCCGGCTTTTCAGCGGCGGTGTCAGGGATCACGATGCCGGATGCGGTTTTCCGCTCTTCTTCCAAACGCTTGACGATCACACGATCGTGCAGGGGACGCAGTTTCATAGCTCACTCCTAAAGGTAAAACGTTGATTTACAAGAAATCCAACGCCGAGACAGGCCCGGGATGGGTGAAAACGTCAGGGGAGCGCAATCGGCAAAAAACCTGTTAGCACTCAACCAGATGGAGTGCTAATAATACGACCGAAGTCGCCGGATTTCAAGTCTTGGGACGCTAATAAATCTGCGGAGTGACTTTCTGGCGCAGGTTGGGAGGTGTCGCTGGTGGTTGCCGCCGGGATGGCGGACATGGCACGCAAACAACAATCTCTATAACTGGCGCGCCGTTTCGATGGCTTTCACCCGGAAAGCCTCGCCAGTGCTAATGGAGTTTACAGATTGCGGCAGCACGGTATCGGCATCTTGCAGCCGGTAGCCAAACCCGTACACCGACTGCAGTACCAAGCCGCGCTCGGCGGCGATGCCGAGTTTTCGCCGGATGCGGCTGACATGCGTATCCAGCGACCGCGACGTTTCCATGGGCTCGTTGCCCCACAGCGTCTGGGTGATCCGCGCGCGGGAAACCACGCCGTTCAAACTTTGAAACAGCATCAGCGCGACCGCGTATTCACGGTTTTGTAGTTCGACTAATTCGCCGTCCACGCTAAATGTGCGGCGCGCCAAATCGATCGAATACGGCCCAATGTCCAGATTGCCCTTCTCAACTGCCTGCGGATAGGCGCGACGCAACATCGCGGCAACGCGCGCGGCGAATTCATCGCGGCGCGGCGGCTTGACGATAAAATCGTCGGCACCCACGTTCAATGCCTCGACGATGTCCGATTCGCTGCCACGTGCGCTGCAAAAAATAATCGGCGCGTGCTCGCCATCGCGGGCGAGAAGTTGGCGGACAAGATCGATGCCGTCGATATCAGGCAAGCCCCAATCGACCAAAAACAGCGAGAAGTGCCGCGTCCGCAGCGCCTTGATCAGGTCTTTGCCATTCTTGAACCACTCGGGCACATGCCCCATTTCCTGCACCAAGGCCGAGAGCAATTCACCGGTAATTTCTTCATCTTCGATAATCGCAATCGTCACGCCGATCAATGGCGAAGCGTTGACGATGGTGGCAGGTGGAGTTTTTGATTTCATCAATGAGGGCCGGCAATTTGCGAACAGGGTCTTTTCGGCAATCGCAGACTTGCCGCAACTAAATAGTATGGTGCTTTTGCTTTTTGGAAATTGGCATGAATCACGCCGCCTCGACCCGATACTTTTATTTTATTCTCTGTCCGTCCTGAGGTATCGAAGGGCATGTTTGCAAGCAGGCCTTCGATACCTCAGGACGAACGGTGACTATTGGGCTGCGAGACAGCATAACCCAACCGGCGCGAATGGTTGATTTCAACGCCTCAAAGTCGAGCCGCCTGCCGCATTGCACGGCAATCCAACCAACTGCGGAAAACTCGAAAATTCAGTGGGCGCGACCAGCCTCCGCGATGCGATTGCTGCGACCCATCTGATAGACCCAACGACGGTCGCGAGGCGTGAGCCTGCGTTCGGCAGCCTCGCTCAAAATGGGGCACGGCGGGTTGCGATAGCCACCCGGCTGCAAGGTCACATCGTCCGCCACGTCAGACCATAAGCCACCGCGTACAGGACGGAACAACCATTGCACATAACCGGAACGCCCAGCTGCGTCGATGAGTTCCTCGCTGTCGGGCACATCGGCCACAAACGGTGCCTCGCCGTCGATGGCCAACGGCGAGGAACCAAAGGCATGCATGCCGTCAATGGTTTCAGACGTCGGCGCGCCCATGCGCGAAAACGGCCGCGCTTCCAGGCGCTCCAGATTCCACGCGCCTAGCTCCCACGCGGCTTCGAGCGTTTCGGCATCAAGATCATCGAAGCGATCCCAGCGGCGATTGATTTGCAACGCCGAGCTTGGCACCGGCTGGTAGCCGACGGTGTTGGAATCATCAGTCAATTTCACTTCGACGAATCCATGCCAGTGAAGCGTCAGTACCGTGGGCGTGTTGGTGTGCGGCACGGCGGCCAGCGAAATCGCCACCAGCGGCAGGCGGTTGGCGATGACTTGGTTCTCGATCAATTCCAGCAGGTTCATAAGATCCTCTCCGGTTGACTGACAAGGTAAGTTCACTCCACATGAACGCGGCATGCAATGAAACAGAACACATTTCGCATGCAAATATTCCTGGCGTGTTGCTAGCAATCACACCCGTTGGTTGCCAATGTCCGCGCAGCGCGACCAAATCCTCCGCAGCCCTGTGCTACATTGCCTGCCGATGTCCTCTCAAAATCGCAACGCCGAATTCATCTCGCGCTCGCTCGCCGCCGTGTGGCATCCCTGCACGCAAATGAAACATCACGAGCATGTGCCGCTGGTGCCGATCGTCAAAGGTGAAGGCGCGTGGTTGATTGACGCCAATGGCAATCGCTATCTGGATGCGGTGTCGTCGTGGTGGGTAAATTTGTTCGGCCACGCCAACCCGCGCATCAACGCTGCGTTGAAGGATCAATTGGATCGGCTCGAACACACCATGCTCGCGGGATTTACCCACGAGCCGGTGATCGAACTCTCCGAGCGCCTTGGAAAATTGACCGGCCTTGGTCACGCGTTTTATGGCAGCGATGGTGCCAGTGCGGTAGAGATTGCGCTGAAGATGAGCTTTCATTTTTGGCGCAATGTCGGCCAGTCGGCAAAGCAAAAATTCGTCTGCTTGCAAGGTGGATATCACGGTGAGACCATCGGCGCATTGGCCGTGACCGACGTGGCGATTTTTCGCGACGCGTATGGGCCGCTCCTGAATAACAATCTGCTGATTCCCTTTCCAATCAATGGTGCCGGCGACGATCTTGCGCTGGAAAAATTGCTCGACGAGCGCCACGGTGAAATCGCCGCACTGATTATTGAGCCTCTGGTGCAGGGTGCCTCGGGCATGCGTATGTACGATGCGGCCTGGCTCACCCGGGCGCGCGTACTGTGTACGCGTTACGGCGTGCACCTGATCGCGGATGAAATCATGACCGGCTTTGGTCGCACCGGGACGATGTTTGCCTGCGAGCAGGCGAACATCAAAGCCGATTTTATGTGTCTGTCAAAGGGACTTACGGGTGGTTATTTGCCGCTGTCCTGCGTGCTTACCACCGATGAGGCCTACCGTGCGTTTTACGATGACGATTCTGCGCGCGGCTTTCTGCATTCGCATTCTTACACCGGCAGTGCGCTCGCCTGTCGCGCGGCATTGGCCACACTGGATATTTTTGAGAGCGACAAAATCATCGACGCCAATTTTGTTTTGGCGAAGACGTTTTCACTGCATGCAAATGCGATCCGCGCACATCCGCGTGTGAAGAATTTTCGCCATCTCGGCATGATCTGGGCGTTTGATATCGCGTCAGACAAGCCCGCATTCGCGCGCGAATTTTTTTCCGTCGCCCTAAAGCATGGTGTGTTGCTGCGTCCAATCGGCAAGACCGTTTATTTCATGCCGCCGTATGTGGTCAAGGAAGATGAATTTGCGTGGCTCGTGAAACAGGCTATCGCAACGATCGACGCGGTCGCAACGACATGATCGCCGCGCGTCTCGTTGTCGCATGTTTCGCCTCGATTGCGTTAAGTGGGTACGCGCAGAACTTGCCAACGGGCGTCGCGGCGGCGCTGGCGCGCGCCAAGATCCCATTGGAAGATGTCGGCATCGTCGTCAAGGAAGTCGGTGCAAGAGAATCCGCGTATTCGTTAAACGCAGACAAGGCGATGAACCCGGCCTCGGTCATCAAGCTTGTCACCACCTACGCCGGATTGGAGTTGCTCGGTCCCGCCTATACCTGGAAAACCGAAGTCTTGATTGCCGGCGACATGCGCCACGGCACCCTCACCGGTGACATCGTGCTGAAGGGTTACGGCGACCCGAAACTGTCGGTGGAACGATTCTGGATGTTGTTGCGGCAACTGCGCGAGCGTGGACTCACGACCATCAACGGTGACTTGATTCTGGATCGGGGTTTTTTTGACGCCGGGCCGCATGATCCCGCAAAATTCGATGGCGAAGCGCTTAGGTCCTACAACGTCGGGCCCGACCCGCTGCTGCTCAATTTCAAAACGGTGCGGTTCTTTTTTGCGCCGAGTGTCGATGACAAATTGGTATCGATTTCGCCTGACGTGCGTCCGGCTCAACTTGAAATAGTGAACCGCGTGAAGTTGATCGATGGGCCCTGCGGCGATTGGCGCGAACGCGTGATCACCGATATTCAAACGCCGTCGCCCATCAAGTTGAAAGTCATGTTCACCGGACACTATTCAAAGCGTTGCGGTGAGCGCGCATGGAATATTTCGCTGCTCGATCACGCGCGTTTTGTCGGCGGTGTATTTGCGGGAATGTGGAAAGATATTGGCGGCGTGTGGAACGGTGCGGTGAAGCTCGCACCCGCTCCGGCAGAGGCGCGTCTGATCGCGACCGCCGAATCGCCACCGCTGGCGGATGCGATACGCGACATCAACAAATATTCCAACAACGTGATGGCGCGCCAGTTGTTTCTCACGCTCTCGGCCGAACTCGACAAGCCGCCGGGCAATCAGGCGGCGTCCACGCAGATCATCCGCGATTGGCTGACGAAAAAAAACATCTCAGCCCCCGAACTGAATCTGGACAACGGCTCGGGACTCTCGCGTAGTGAACGCATCAGCGCCTCGACCTTGGCACAATTGCTCGACGCTGCCTGGAAATCGAGCGTGATGCCAGAGTTGATATCGTCGCTGTCGCTGGTGGGGGTTGACGGCACGATGCGGCGGCGCGCGAAATCGGAGTCGATTGCGGGACAAGCGCATATCAAGACCGGCACCTTGAATGATTCAAAAGCCATCGCCGGCTACGTGCTCGACGCCAACGGGCGACGATGGATCGTGGTGATGATGATCAACAGCCCCAACGCGGTGTTTTCGCAAGCAGCGCTGGATGCGATGTTGAATGCGGTTTACGCGGCCAACGGTGCCGCAATCAAGTAGTACCAGTTCACTTTCAAAAGCGTTATGTCATCCTGAACGCAGTGACGGATCCTGTCATGACAAGAGCCTGCACTTCGTTCAGGATGACAGTAATAATGATTGAGAAATGGAATGGGCATTGCCAAGACCCTGGCACCGGCGCGCCTTTCGGGCCAAAAACATCTGAAACGCCGCGCCCGCAATGGAGTTTTGCCATTTGCGATGGCTGACCTCACATCGGCTCGGAGCCTATAATCGATTGGCGCATTGTCTTGTTCGCAGGATGAATTCCTTCTCACATTTGGCCATCAAACCTTGAATCCATTCATCGCCACTCTGCTTGATGCATTCAAGGCGTTTCGATTCAAGCCGCGTCTGTTAGCACATGTAAAAACCTACCATCGCGATGATTTCAATCATGATCTTGCGGCCGGGTTGACGGTCGGCGTGGTGGCGTTGCCGTTGGCGATGGCGTTTGGTATTGCTTCCGGCGTGCGTCCGGAACAAGGCATCGTCACCGCTATCGTCGGTGGCTTCATCATTTCAGCACTCGGTGGTTCGCGCGTGCAGATCGGTGGCCCGGCGGGTGCATTTGTGGCGTTGCTTTTTGGCATCGCCGAAAAATATGGCGTCGCCAATTTGCTGATCGCGACCATGATGTCGGGCGTGCTGTTATTCGCGATGGGTGCATTCAAGCTCGGCAGTCTGGTGCGCTTCATTCCGGTATCCATCGTCATCGGCTTTACTGCGGGTATTGCGATCATCATCGGCATTTCACAAGTGAAGGATTTTCTGGGGCTGGCGATTCCTAAAGTGCCGTCGAATTTTTTCTCATTGCTCGCGGTGATTGCCGATACCATTCACACGGTTAACTGGATTGCTTTTGCCATTGGTGCCTCATCGCTGCTGGTGATTGTGCTGTGGCCAGTCGCCTACAAATCACAGCCCAACCGGTGGGCACACATCATGTCAAAGCTGCCGTCGACACTGGTGGTACTCGTGGTCTGGTCGATTGCGGTGTGGTTGTTTCACTTGCCGGTCGAGACCATCGGCAGCAAATTCGGCACGCTGCCGAGCGGTCTGCCGATGCCGGCCATACCTGCGTTCGAGTGGGAGTCCGCGCGAAATCTGGTCGCGCCGACCATTGCCATCGCACTCTTGTGCGCGATCGAATCGCTGCTGTGCGCACGCGTTGCCGACGGCATGATTCGCGACCGGCACGATCCCAATCAGGAATTGATGGCGCAAGGTGTTGCCAATTTCTTTTCACCGTTCTTTGGCGGCATTGCGGCCACCGGCACCATTGCCCGCACCGTGACCAACGTGCGTGCCGGTGCGCGGTCACCGGTGGCCGGCATGGTGCATGCAATGGTGTTGTTGTTGATCATCGTTGTGGCCGCACCGTTTGCGGTGAATATTCCACTGGCGGCGCTGTCGGCAATTCTGGTATGGGTCGCGTACAGCATGGGTGATTGGCGGCAATTCGCGCGCCTGAAACAATTCTCGATGTTCTACCGCACCACGTTGTTGTCGACGTTTTTCCTGACCGTGATATTTGATCTGGTGGTGGCGGTCGAAATGGGATTGGTGCTGTCAAGCCTGTTTTTTATTTATCGCATTTCGTCGCTGACTAAAATTGATGATATTGCGTTGCTGCCTGAACAAACGACATTGGCCGATGGGCGGCGCATCGGTGCGTATCGATTGTTCGGCTCACTTTTTTTTGGCTCGGTCACCAAGCTCGAATTTCTGCTCGATCCGGCGCGCCCGTTGCCGGATGTGTTGATCCTCGACGTTCACAACGTGATCAATATCGACACCACCGCGATGGACGCACTTGAAAGCGTGCATGATCGCGTGATGCGCGGCAATGGCCGGATGCTTATCGCAGGTGCCAATGAACAGCCGCTGTCGATCATGCGCCGCAGCGGTTTCATCACGCGGCTAGGGGAAGAAAATTTGCGTTCGTCGCTCGATGACGCTTTGGTTGAGGCGCGAGTGCAATTTCCGGCGGTGTAACGCTACTGAAGTGCACGCTCACCCGCAAAGTGCGCGCCAAGAAAGTCGACAAACGTGCGCACTTTGGCCGATAGATGTCGACGACTCGGGTAGACCGCATAAATGTTGGACGGTGGTGGCCGAAAGTTTTTCAGAATTTCCACCAGTTTTCCTGTCTCCAACCATGGCGTGACCACAAAATCCGGCTCCAGCGAAATTCCGGCACCGGCCATCGCAATCGCCGCCAAAATCTCGCCGCTATTGGCGTGGATGACACCGTTGATCGACACCCTTATGTCGTTGCCTTTTTTGTCAAGGAACCGCCACTGATTTTTAACCGGCGCGTATTCGTAGCTGAAGCAATCGTGTTTGACGAGATCATCGGGATGGCGGGGTAGGCCACGCTTTTTCAGATATTCCGGAGACGCACACGCGATCAAGCGCATCGTGCCGATTTTTCGCGCGATCAAATTCGGGTTGCCCAGATCACCGATACGAATCGCGAGATCAAGACCTTCTTCGACCAGATCGACGTAACGGTTGGAAGCGGAAATATCGAAACGCACCTCTGGATAGCGCGCCTGAAATGCGCCGATGGCCGGTGCCAGATGGGTCACACCGAAACTCGATGAACACGTGAGCCGGATGGTGCCGCGCGGGGCCATCGTGCTACTGGATACGGCGGTTTCGGCTTCTTCGACGTCGGCCAGCAACTGCAGGCTGCGCTCAAGAAAGGCCTGCCCGCTCTCGGTGAGCGACATGCGCCGCGTGGTGCGATTCAACAAGCGCGCGTTGAGATGCGCCTCCAGCTCGGCCACGTGCCGCGAAACGGCCGACGTGGACAGTTCGAGCCGCTCGGCCGCGCGCGCAAAGCCGCCCTGTTCGACCACTTTCACGAACACGCTCATCGCCAGAAATCGATCCAAGGCCATTTGTTTAATTATGTCAGTGGTTGGGATAATTAATTGTCATTATGGCTATTTATCCCACCTTAGGCAAATGGCAGAATGCATCGCATCACCACACGTTGAGGAGTTCACCATGATCGACCACCGCACCGCCCCCTATGCCGCCACCCTGCTTCGCATCACCCTTGGCGTTATGTTCATCGCCCACGCATTGCTGAAATATGTGGTGTTCACGCTCCCCGGCACGGCACAATTTTTTGTCTCGCTCGGCCTGCCAGGCCCGCTCGCGTACGTTACCTTCGGCGCGGAATTGATTGGCGGCTTGCTGATTCTTGGCGGCGTCTATGCGCGCTGGGTGGCGTTGGCGCTGGTGCCGATTCTCATCGGCGCAACCTGGGCACACGCCGGCAACGGCTGGGTATTCAGCGCGCCCAATGGCGGCTGGGAATATCCGGCATTTCTCGCCATCGCCGCCATTGTTTTAGGCCTGCTGGGTGACGGCAAATACGCGTTGAACGGTTCACGCTATTCCTGATTGCCTTTTTCAACCGTTCCCGTTTACTTCTCATAAGGATTCAAATGAAACTCTATTTCTCCCCCGGCGCATGCTCACTTTCACCACGCATTGCATTGCTTGAAGCGGGCCTGCCATTCACGACACAAAAGGTAGACACCAAAACCAAACAGCTCGACGGTGGCGGTGATTTTTGGGCCATCAACAGCAAGGGTTACGTGCCGACGTTGGAACTCGACAATGGCCAGGTGCTGACCGAAGGCCCGGCCATCGTGCAATACATCGCCGACCAAAATCCCGCATCCGGTCTGGCACCCAAGGCCGGAACGCTGGAACGCTATCGCCTGCAAGAGTGGCTGAACTTCATCACTTCCGAAATCCACAAAGGCTTCAGCCCATTGTTTGATCCGACGCTGGCACCCGAAGTGAAGCAGATTTTCAAAGACAAACTCGGCAAGCGATTCGACTGGCTCGTCACCCAATTGACCAGCAAGCAATATTTAATGGGTGACGCGTTTACGGTCGCAGATGGATATTTGTTTACGGTGCTGAATTGGTGCCAGTGGGTCGGCATCGACTTGGCAAAATGGCCGGTGTTGAAGGATTATCAGGCGCGCGTATCGGCACGACCAAAAGTACAGGAAGCGCTGAAGGCCGAAGGCTTGATCAAGTAATGCAGAGTTGCCGAAAGGGTGGCATTGTGGCGCCACCCGCTCGGCAAATTATTCTCTTCAAGGCAATATGAAAACGTTCCCCACCTTGTTTCTCTCGCACGGCTCACCGATGCATGCAATCCATGCGGGTGCTGCGGGCGAGGTGTGGGCGGCGTTGGCAAAACAACTGCCCAAGCCCAAAGCCGTCTTGATGGTCACGGCGCATTGGGAAACCCATTTGCCGATGCTCTCTGGCAACGCGAAGCCATCGATGATTTATGACTTTGGCGGATTTCCGGATGAGCTTTACAAAATTGTCTACCCCGCACCCGGCGCACCGGACGTTGCGGCGCGCGCGCAAACAATATTGAAGGCCGCTGGTTTCACGGCCGGTATCGATGGCTGTCGGGGATTTGATCATGGCACGTGGGTGCCGTTGTTGAAACTCTATCCTGATGCCGATGTGCCTGTGGTGCAGCTCTCCGTGCAGACGGCGATGCATCCGCGCCATCACTATGATGTTGGCCGCGCGTTGGCACCGTTTACGAAGGAGGGCGTGTTGATTATCGGCTCAGGACATCTCACGCATAACTTGCGCGATTGGATGATGTCGCGAGGCCAAATTGCGCACGCACCGTATGCGGACAATTTTCAGCGTTGGGTGTTTGAGCACCTCGCCAAGCATGATGTGGATGCATTGACGCGTTATCGCGAACAAGCCCCCGAGGCCGCGCGCGCGCATCCGACCGAAGAGCATTTCATGCCGCTGTTCGTGGCCTTGGGAGCTGCGGGCGACGATGCCAAATCGACGCGCGTGTTCGATGGCTTCGAGGGCAATGCGCTGGCGATGGATGCGTACCGGTTCGGTTAGCGTAGGATGGGTGGAGGCGCTTTTGCCGATACCCATCATTGTCGGTGCCAACATTGATGGGTATCGCTACGCTCCACCCATCCACCATCGGCTTTATCGGCTAAATCGCCGCCCGAATCAACCGCACCTGCAACGCTTCATTCAACTTCGCCTGTGTCACCAGCCGCGACATTTGCGAATTGCTGCGCGCGAGCGATTGCAACAAATTTCGGTGTATTGCGCGCTGCACTTTTACCGCCGCGCCGGAATTCGCGTTGTAAAGCGACATGAATTCCTCGGCGGAGAATTCCAGCAGCGTTGTGTTTTCGCGCGCTCGCGCACTGGCGCCATGCGAAGTGCCGCCGAGCACACTCATGTAACCGACCAACATCCCCGGCCCCAGCAACGCGATGCGACGCTCATGCGTCTCGATCTTCGCACTGACCTCGATGGCACCGCGTAAGATGAGATAACACGCATCAGCCGGCTGCCAGGCAACAAACAGCCATCGTCCGCGTTCGATTTCGCGCACGCCGGTATTGGCCACCGCCGCGTCGATTTCATCAGTGGAAAAACCCACAAAGAACGGTAACCCCGGCAGAAAGCGGCGGTAATCAAATGTCGCACGATGCAGACGCGGCGTATTCGCCAGCGGATCACTTGCGGGTGGCAACTCCGTCGAGGGCCGATCTTCCGGCGACGGTTGTTTGCGCAATTCGGCATTCAACGCGCCTAGGCGCGCAATCAGGCCGGCAGTAATGGTGCGCTGAATGGCGAGGGCGGCTGGATTCCGCCCCGCCGTCAATGCGCGAAACGGTTCATGCTCGATGAACCAGCCATCAATATTCTCAATCGCCACTACACTGGCGGTGCAGGTGCCATGTTCCAGCAATGCCATCTCGCCGAACATGCTGCCGGCACCCATCACGGCGACGGTTTTTTCGCCGCCACCGGACAAAGACACTCGCGCCTCCACCGTGCCCTTTCGCAATACGTAGGCACCGCGTGCGCGCTCACCTTGCTGCACCAATCGACTGCCTGATAAGTAAGACACCGGCTCGGCCATCGCAAGCAATTGCGCCGCGGCAACGTCATCGAGACCGCGACAAATGGCGGTTGCGCGAAAATCATCGAGTAGGTTGCCGGGGCTCATGGGGGGATGTCACAATGACTGTGCGTGAATGACGTGCATGAAAGTTTACACTGGCCCCGATTCCTGTCAGCAGCGCCAAGTCAACACCGTAGGATGGGTGGAGCGCAGCGATACCCATCTTGTACGTGTGAACGCTCCCGATGGGTATCGCTACGCTCCACCCATCCTACAATCTGTTTTTCGGATCAACGAAATCATGTGCCGCGCCCTCCTCTATCTAGGCCAACCCGTTCTGCTGGATCACCTGCTCTATCAGCCTGATTCGGCATTGGTGCGGCAAAGCTATATGCCAAAAATGCTGCACATGCTGAACCTCGCCGGCTTCGGTCTGCGCGCCTGGGATCCGCACACGCATGCGCCGGATGCGCCGTTCAGTTATGGCTCATCCTCACTGCCCGTATTCGACCGCAACCTGAAAAATCTCGCCGAGAAAGTCCGCGCCACGTGCGTGCTCGGGCATGTGCGCGGCGTGGCTTACAGCACCAACGTGGATATCTCGCTGCAAAACGTTCACCCGTTTCAATTTCCCGGTGTGCCACTCACCATGGCGCACAATGGCGATCTCGCGCGCATGGCGGAAATGAAGCCCTTGCTCGCGACACAAGTCAATCCAACATTTCTGCCACATATTCGCGGCACCACCGACAGCGAATGGATTTACGCGCTCATCGTCTCGGCGTTGCCTGATCCGTTTCGCCACCCCACGAGCGAACAATTGCTGGCCGCAATCGATAGCGCACTCGCGACCATTCGCGCCGCGCGTGCGCAACTCGGCATTGCGTTATCGTCCTCGGTGAATTTATTCATGACCGATGGCACGCAACTCGCCGCTGTGCGCTACTGCTTTGATTTCGGTTGCTATGCGACCGATGATCCCGCAAAAGTCCACGAAGCCAATCTTAATTTTCTGTCGCTCTGGTACACGCTTGGCCGCGACTACGGCTTGCATGAAGGGCTCGACGGCGAAGAATGGCAAATGACCGGTGGTGCCGAGAATGCGGACTCAATCATCGTCGCCTCCGAACCGTTGACCAAGGACACATCGACCTGGGTGGAAGTGCCGGAATATTCGGCGTTGCATGCGGAATTGATCGGCGGGACGCCGCGCGTGACGGTCAGATACCTCGATTAGACTGGCAACGTGTCGAATCCGCCCGCTCCCTCCACCTCCTCCACGCCGCCTGTTAGGCCGCCTGTTTCACCACCTGTTACGCCACCTGTTGCGACACCCGGCCCGCCGCAAAACGGCGCAGGGTTGAAACCCACGCTGTGTTTTGCGGTCGGCGTGACGGGGCACCGCCAGATACGCCTGCCGTCCGCGACGCCGGGCTCGATCGATGCTGCGATGGCCCAGTGCCTGACGGCGATCCGCGATGCCGCGACGCGCACGCTTGCCGGGCACGCAGAGCAGTTCGCCGGCCCGGTGCCTGCGTTACGATTGGTGTCGCCGCTGGCCGACGGGGCTGACACCATCGCGGCTGAAGTGGCCCTCATGCAGGGTTTTCGCCTTGAAGCCTGTCTGCCGTTTCCGCGCGATGAATACGCCAAGGATTTCGGCGATGGCGAACATCGCGACCGGTTTCACGCCTTGCTGGCGAAATGCGATGCGGTGTTCGAGCTCGATGGCGACCGGGAACATGCGGAGGTTGCCTACGAATCGGTCGGCAAAGTGTTGCTCGATCAAACCGATATTCTTATCGCGATATGGGACGGCAATCTCGGGCGCGGACGCGGCGGCACCTCGCGCGTGGTGGCCGACGCGGTCAGCCGCCATATACCGGTGATCCACATCGACGCCACCAGCGTGCGCGAGCCGATGTTGCTCTGGTCTGGCTTGGCGGAGTTCGATATCGAACAGCCGGGTGTGGAAAACGTGCCGCGTAGCGCCGCCGACCGCGCCATCCCGTTCGTCGTCGCCACACTGTTGGCACCGCCGGACAATCCGGTCGACCGGCGCATGCTGGCGCGCTTTCACACCGAACGCAGCCGCCGCTACACACCGGCGCTACCCTATCCGCTGCTGCTCGCGATGACCGGCGCGCGCAACCTGCGCAAGACCGACTGGACGTCGCCTTCCGCCGACGACTGCGCCAAGACCCTGGACGAGTTGGTGAAAGGCGTCGAGCCGCCGGGCCGATACAAAGAGGCGATGCGAACGGGTCTCCTGCCGCGCTACGGCGTCGCCGACGCGGCATCGACTTATTTCGCGCAGGTATTTCGTTCCGGGTTCGTCGCCAATTTCGGCCTCGCCTCGATTGCGGTGCTGCTGGCACTCACCGGACTTCTGGTGCCCGCCTACAAATTGACGCTGATCGTCGCCGAGCTGGTGGTGATCGCGATCATTTTTGCCAACACGCGTGCGGGAACGCGCGCCGGCTGGCACGAGACATGGATGGATGATCGGCACCTGGCCGAGCAATTGCGCGCGCTGGCGTTGACGAGCGCACTGGGCAATCTCAATTTGCGCGCGACCTCGAGCGGTGAATCCGGCTCGCTTCCCGGATGGGTACACTGGCTCGCGCGCGCCAGCGCACGTGAACTCGGCCTGCCGAATGTGGTGGCGGATCGCCGCTTCATCGGCCGTGTTCAACAGACCGCGCTCGATTTGGTCAGCGAGCAAATCGGCTACCACCACGGCAACGCCAAACGCATGCACAAACTCGAACATCGCCTGCATAAGATAGGCAGCCTCCTGTTTGGCAGCACCGCCGCCGCCTGCGTGCTGTGGATCGCCGCCAGATTGACGGGCGCACCGATGCAGCTCGGTGCTGGCATCGGCATCACCGAATTGGTCACCTGGATCACCGCCGCCATGCCCGCACTGGGTGCGGCGATCTACGGCATCCGCATGCAAGGCGATTTTGTCGGCATCGCGTTCCGTTCCGAAGTCACCGCCGCGCGGCTGGAGCGATTGAAGCGCTCGCTCGATGACGAAAATCTTGACTATCCCAAGCTGATGGCGCGCCTGCGCCGCCTCTCGGAAATCATGTTGGCCGATGTGGAGCATTGGCGCACCACATATCAGGCGCGGCCGTTGGCGTTGCCGGGGTGACTTGGCTCAATTGGCAAGCCGCATCTTTTTAAGAAGCGCGTGCCATCGTGGGTTTTTGGGCAGTGCATGAAAATGCGGCCAAGACTTTATCGGCGCCATTCCTGCGTTGCGTTGTGCATAGGCGCGATCCAGCCAGCCGAAAGCCAACTCCGTCTCGCTGCCCGCCGCGTAGGCCATGGCTATCTGGATCGGTGCGGTATCGGCGAATTTTTCCGCAAGATCGCGAAGTGGTGCCTCGGACTCCTCGCGCCGCCCCCAGGCGCGATACGCGTAGGCAAGGCCTGCAGGCCGCGCCCAAGCGGAGGTGTCGGCGTCGGCCTCGACAACCGCTTCTTCGTACCTGCCTTGTGATACCAATACCAAAACAAGCCAGTATTGAAACGCCATGCCCTGCGGTGAAATTTCCAGCGCTTTGCGAATTGCCGCCTCGGCCGCCGCGAGCTCACCTGCCCCCTCCAGAAACAACCCAAGATATCCATGGCCACTGGCATTCATGGGATCCAATTCGATGGCGCGGCGGCAATGGCCAAGCGCCGGCTCAATCCGGCCCAGGATGTACATAAGCATGCCGAACTCACGAAGCACCTCCGCGTTTCCCGGTGCGAGCGCGAGCGCGCGACTCAGCGATGTTTCCGCCGCCGGCCAATCCCAGTCATGAAAAAAGTGGATACCACCGAGGGCCAGGTGCGCCTCAACCAGCTGCGGCTGCAATGCCAGTGCCTTGCGAACAGCCTCTCGCGCCCGCGAGACGCCTTCCATCAACGGCATTTCGCCGTAGGCAGCGGCCTTGACATAAATTTGTCCTAGCGCCGCATGTGCGAGCGCAAATTTGGGGTCGAGCACCACCGCTTTTTCCAGAAAGGCAATACCCTGTAACAAATCCGGGCCGGTAAATCGATCCAGCAGGAAGCGGCTCTTGAGGTAGAGGCTAAATGCCTCACTGTTGTCACTGCGCCCCAAGGCAGCGGCGGCAACTTCCTGCTCGATGTCACCCGACATTCCTCGCATCACAGACGAGCCCAGAATCTTTTCGCGCAAGCCCTCGACCACCGCCTGCGCGATGTCGTCCTGCACGGCAAAGATGTCATCCAGTGTGCGATCTTAAGTCTCGCCCCATAGCTGAAATCCGTCATCGACCTTTACCAATTGCACCGAAATCCGTACGCGGTTGCCGGACTTCCTCACGCTGCCTTCGAGGACGGTGGCGACCTTCAGGATGCGACCGATCTCAGCGACAGTTGCCTGCTTGCCTTTGAATGAAAACGCCGACGTGCGCGCCGCCACGCGTAAACCTTTGATCTTGGCGAGTACGTTGAGCAATTCATCCGCGAGGTCATCGGAAAAATATTCATCGTCGGCACTCGCGCTGCGGTTGGCGAAGGCGAGGACGGCAATCGAAGGGGTGGTGTCGCTGTTTGTTTCGACCGGCTTTGTGCTCAGCGTTGCATCACCAAAGTCCTTTACTGGCGGGGCGTTTGAGGCATTTATGCCTGAAACACCGCGCCCATCAACGAGTTTGGCAATTCGCGTGGCGAAAGCGAGGGTCGCTGCGTCATTGTTCAGGCGCGTCCACTGCCGCTCACGAAACTTGTCCGGCACCAATGCAGCAGGCTCGGCAACATTCCCCAATATCACTGGAAAGAAAAACGCTTTGTTGTCCGCCATCAAGTGCGAACGATCTACCGCCAATTTCCACTCCAGCCGAAAATATCCTTCCTCACGCGCATTCGTGTTGCTGGAAATTATCGGCACGAACAGCGAACAATCTTTTATTTGTTTGCGAATGGAAGCATCCCACGCATCGCCACCACGCAGTTCGGATTGATCGAACCACACTTCCAATCCGGCTGTGCGCAAGACCTCGCAGATGCGCCGTGCGGCATCGGCATCTTGGGAAGCGTAAGAATGAAAGATGGCTTGGGTCAATTAAGTAAAACCTAACCGTTTAAGTAGTGCGGTGTAACGCGGATCAGCATGCAGAAATCGGAACAGCCAATCGGTCTTGGCGTTAAACACACCTGGGTCACGCACCCCGATACACTTTTCCAGCCACGCAAGGGTCGCCTCGGCTTCTTGGCGATACGCATGCACCTGCGCAATTTGGTAACACGCCAACACCGGCGCTTCGCGCTTCACAATCACGAGATTTTCATTCGAGGCCACCGCATCACCTCGCGCCCACGCGAGCATGGCGGCGGGCATGGTGCGATGCAGCGGCACTGACCAATCTGGCAGCATCGCCGTACACTCATCAAGACGCCCCTGCATGAGGCGCAACAGGAAAAGCCCAATCCGCGGAAAGAATGCGTCGCTAGTACCCAGTGTCAACGCCTGATGATATAGCGCCTCAGCCTCGGCCAAGTGGCCACGCTCCGCCTCGATTGCGGCGAGTGCAGCGTACGTGCGTATGCTGATGGGGTCCACCTCAATAGCACGGCGCGCATACTCTGCCGCTTCGTCAAAAAAACCGTTGTCACCCGTGACGGCAGCAGCACCGACCAAGACCAGTGCATCGTTGGGTGCCAAGCGCGCAGCGCGGCGCACCAATTCGATCGCATCACGCTGATTCCACTCGAGAATGCGCACGAGTGCGGCTTGCGTCAGCAGAGCCTCTGGCAAATTGGGCTCGATAGCGGTGGCGCGCGCGGCGGCATCGCGGGCGGCATAAAAATCGGGTAGGTAATCGTGCGACGTATCGGTTTTACCGGCTGAACCACCAGAAGCACTACGCCAGTACAGTGCAAACGAGAGATCCGCCCACGCGCCGGCGTAGTTGGTGTCGAGTGCCACCGCGCGCTCAAAATACGGCAGCGCGGCCGTGCGATCACTGTAGCCACCACGCTGAAACAAGGCCTTGCCCTGCATGCGCTCGCGGTGAGCCTCACTGCTGGTGGTGCGGCCAAGGCTCGCGGTGTCGGGGCTTGCCGCAAGCGGCAGCAGTTTTACGCGTAGCTCTTTCGCCACAGCCTGCGCGATTTCATCTTGCACTGCAAAGATGTCGTCCAGCGTGCGATCAAAAGTCTCCGCCCAGTGTTGGTCACCGCTGGCGGTATCAACCAATTGCACCGCGATGCGCGCGCGGTTGCCGCTCTTGCGCACGCTGCCATCCAGCAAGTGGCGCACGTTTAATGCCTGGCCGATTTCAGCTGGGCTCGCAGATTTTCCCTTGAACTGAAATGACGACGCACGCGCGGAAACGCGCAGCCCTTTGATGGTGGCGAGCACGTTTAGAAGCTCATCAGCGAGTCCATCGGAAAAGTATTCGTCGTCGGCGCTGGCGCTGCGGTTGGCGAAGGCGAGGACGGCGATGGAAGGCGCGGCGATTGAGGGGTCTGGTCTGGATTGAATGGTCTGTTCGCCACTTGCGCCACTCTTCAAGTTGTCTTCCCGGCCGGGGTTGGCAAACGCGCCGGGATCCAAGTACGTTTGGTCACGCGCCGTTGACGAAAATTGGATCCCAGCCTGCGCCGGGGCGACAGTGTCGTAGGGTGGGCTAAGCGCAGCGAGCCCACGTGCATCCATCATTTGATCGGTGGGCACACTACGTTTTGCCCACCCTACAACCTCGTTCCCACTGGCGAGTTTCGCAATGCGATCAGCGAATGCTTTTGTCGAAATATCATCAATCAATCGCGTCCACTGCCGCTCCCGAAACTTATCCGGCACGCGAGCAGTTGGTTCGGCCACATCATCAAGCACCACCGGAAAGAAGAACGCTTTGTCATCCGCCATCAAATGCGAACGATCCACCGCGAGTTTCCACTCCAGCCGGAAATAGCCTTCCTCACGCGCATTCGTATTGGCCGAAATAATTGGCACAAACAACGCGCACTCTTTGATTTGTTTGCGAATGGAGGCATCCCACGCGTCACCACCACGCAATTCGGATTGGTCGAACCACACTTCCAGCCCAGCCGCGCGCAAGGCATCGCAAATGCGACGTGCGGCATCGGCATCTTGGGAAGCGTAAGAAAGGAAGATGGCTTGGGTCATATTGAGCGTCTAAATACTATCAATGTCCGCAGGTTTCACATTAGGCGCACGACGCAGAAATTTCATCAGATCAGCAGGCTTGGCGTTCGCCGCGCGCAGACGCAGGAATTCGTCGGCGGTTTCAATCGCACCAACCTTCTCGGCCACGGCGACCGCGATGAACTGATTTAACGACACACCATCGGCCTTCGCTAGCCGCGCGGCCGCCGTCTTGACCGAAATCGGCATCTTCAGGGGGTAGGATGCTTTGCTCATTTGGATATCTCCTTCAAACACTGTTGCGGGTTGATGACACGTAGTTCAAATCGTTCGGCTGCGACGGCGAAATCACGAATGTTGTGCGTGACCAGTGCATCGGCTCGACCATTCACGGCAGCCTCCAGCACAAATTCATCCGATGGATCACTCAACTGCGGCCGCCAACGAAAGTGCACATCCACTGGATCGGACGCGCTCGCGAGTGCCGCCAGTGCGCCTTCAACATCCGCCTCGCTCATGCCGGTGACAATGCGCTGTTCGGCACGCAGCAATACCGACTCGTATTCGAGAAAAAGCGCGGTACTGGCAAGGGGTCGAAATGCGCCCGCCGCGACCAGTTGCAAGAGCTGATTGCTGGCACCCTTGCGGCTCCGAAACGCAGCGACAATTACTGATGTATCAAGGACAAGTCGCATTGATTGAGTTTTTGACATGACATCTCATAGGATATCACATCTGAAATGACGTCAGTCGATGGCTTGGGTCATTTCGCCAACCCGATCCGCTTGAGCGGCGCGTCTTTGCGCGGATCGCCGCGCAGTGTCGCAAACCGAAATTCCACCTTGAGATATGCCACCTGGAATTCGCGCGCCACCACAGCGCGCTCCAAGGCGGCGAAGGCGGCATCGCGGTTGCCGAGTGCGGTGTGGATACTCGCCAGCGAGTACGGCGAGAATGTTCCCGGTTGCGCTTCTATCGCCGCCAGTTGGCGCATCGCCGCTTCGCGCCGCCCCGCTTTGGCGTTGGCAAATGCCGCCAGGAACAGCGAGAAATCGGTGGCAGTCTTGGTTTGTTCGAACAACGCCAGCGCCTCGTCATACTTGCCATTTTCGACAAGGGCCATCGCGAGCCACCCTCGGGCGGCAATATTGATGGCGTCGAGTGCATACGCCTTTCTGGCCTGTTCGATCGCACGCTCCTTTTGCCCGGCTTGTAGATACGCGCGCGCCAGCATGGCGTTGGTCGCCACCGAGAGCGGATCGAGCTCCAGCGCTCGCTTCAATTCCGTAATCGCCTCATCAGTACGGCCTTGTGGCAGCAGCCAATACAAGGTGTGGCGGGAGCGGATTTCGGCAATGTCGGGGTTCAGTTCAAGCGCGCGCCGGAACGCGCGCTCGGCCTCGTCCCATTGCAAATTCATGGCAGCGATTGAGGCATTGGCCGCGTGTGCCTCTGCCAAGCTTGCATCGATTTGCAGCGCCCGCGCCGCCGCCGCACGGGCCAACGGCAATGCCTCATCGGCGGTGCGATAGCGGTTGAACACGGCGACGCTGTATGCATCCGACACACCTACATAGGCCAGTGCGAAATTGGGGTCGAGCGCAATGGCTTGCTCAAAAAATGTGATGGCGCGCGCCATATCGTCTTTGCCCCGCTTGGCGTATTGATAGCGCCCTTGCAGATAGAGCTGGTAGGTGCCGTTGCTGTCGGGGTAGCGCTTGGCGAGCAGCTTTGTGTCCTCACCGGTGAGCTTGAGCTGCAGCTTGCGCGTGATCTCGGTGGCCATTTCACGTTGTGTGGCCAGCAGCTCCGATTGTTTGCGCTCGTATTTCTCACCCCAGAGCGAAGCCTTGTTGCGCACGTCGATCAGCTCCACACTGATCGAGAAATTGTCGCCGCGCTGAAGAATGCGCCCGGTCATCACCGCGCGCACGTTCAGATCATTACCGGCCTTGATCGGATCGACGTCGTTTCCCTTGAAGCGAAACGCGGAACTGGTCGGGCTCACTTTCAACTTTGGCAATTGCGAGAGCCGATGAATCAGCGACTCGGCCAATCCTTCGGCCAGATAGTCGGTGTCACTTTCGTTATTTTTGATTTGAAACGGGAGCACGGCAATCGAGGTGATGGGCTCGGCCCCAGTGCGTGGGAAGTAGAGATAGGCCGCAGTGACAATTACCGGCATCAATGCAGCAGCGGCAGCCAGCAAAATGGTGTTGCGGCGTTTGTGTGCGGCGATGGAGGGCGCGGCTTCTGGCACTACGGTCACTCGTTCAGGTGGCTCCGTCGTCCCAGCCGGGTTTGGCAAGCGCGCTGGAAGCCAGCCCGCTCCTTCCTAGTTGGTTGAACGATGGACTGGATTCCGGCCTTCGCCGGAATGACGGGTATTTGAGGTTGCCGCTGAATTGGAAAACTCGCCATTCGACGTACCGTTTGAAGCACTTTTGCTCGAAGCCCCGCTCCCACTGGCGAGTTTTGCGACCCGTTCGGCGAACGCCTTTGTCGAAGCATCGTCATTCAATCGTGACCACTGGCGCTCG